>NZ_JBNPWS010000004.1:0-291303 GCF_050433705.1 Paenibacillus sp. DS2015
CTATGCTTGCGAGTTTCGTTCTCACGGTTTCTCCAGTTCTGTGTCTGGTCCTTGTTTCCTCCGCAAGCGGTCTCATATGTCACTCTCCTTCCCTCTTCTGGCATTACCCAGCCTCTTGGGTACTATGAGAGTGTCCGACTTCCCATTAGCTTCCACCTTTCTTGCCTCTTCAGCTTGTCGGGTATTACTCTCTTTTTTTTTTCTTTTCTTTTCGAGAGAGACTTTTTGGGATCTCCCTAGGTTTCCACACTCTCGTAATGTTCAGCTAGGTAGGGTCTTCGACCCCGGATAGGTCAGACTAGGCTTGCCCTTGTCGCTTAGTCCAATGTTGCTTTCCACGTTCCTAACCGCTTCAGCCACTATCTTTATTTACACTATTTTCGGGGCTCAATCCCGTTCACCGCTGGGATACCACCCAGTCAATTCTACCTCGCTGACTTTCTGTCTACACTTAAATGTTGCCGTTACCGTCAACACTCCAAGACTCGATACAGGGCGGTTGGCTATACCTTACCCTGACAGGATCTCCCCCTGCTAGATTGTGTGCCCTGCTAGGACGTACTAGGATTGATGTGTTAAACGATCAATCATAGCTGCAGTCATGACGGGATCATGAAATATCTCCTCCCAAGGTTCAAAAGATAGGTTGGTTGTAATAATGGTAGATTTGTGACCGGCACGAAGGGATAAATGGGTAAATAAGAGTTCCGAGCCTTCTTTATCAAATGAAATGTAACCCATCTCATCAGCAATAACCAAATCATATTTCTCAAACCTATTTTGAAAAGCCCGAAGTGTCTGCTGTGATCGACATTCTTTAATCTGGTTAATTAGTAAGGGGACTGTCGTGAACCACACCTTATAGCCCTCCATACAAGCCTTAATTCCAAGTCCCAAAGCAAGATGGGTCTTACCCGTCCCTGGATTTCCAGATAAAATAACGTTGCGTCCCTCCTTAATAAAGTCCAGGCTTTTCAATTGCTTCAGCTTCTTCTGCGCATCTTCAGGCAAATCGTTGATGGACAAATCCTCCAGATATTTCTTGTGTGTGAATTTGGCTGAACGAATACGGTTGTACCGGGAGGCTTCAAGCCTTGCATCACATTCCTTTTGCAGTAGATGTGCCAAAAGCTCTTCATAGCACATTTCCTTTTGGTTTGCTTCTTGAATCTGCTCCTCGACATGTTGTCGTATCATGGAGAGTTTCAACTCTGTACATGATGTCATGACGGATTCCATCCATGCTTTTCGTGGGGATTGACTCATGCAATCACCTCTTTCATTTGTAGTGTATGTGTGCCAAACAGTTCGTCATATTGACGTAATTGTGCTTTAGCATGCCTTAATATGGCCTGAGAGGCTTGTGAAGATTGTAGAAGAGGCACTGTTATATCTCGCCTTTTTGCACATAACGCTTTTATTTTATCTGTCGTTACATGGCTTGGGTGTATATTACATAGTTGCTGAATGCTATGTTGCACTTCTTGCAGGTTGGCTTCGTTAAACATATATTGTAGCAACTCTACAAAATCCTTCTCATGTCTGGTATAATAAGTCTCATATATTTGTTTGATGTGGGATTGAGCCTGCGCAAGTGCCGTGCTACCGGCTAATGCGCCAGGCTTTTTCTTTAGGGTTTCAAGGTAATGAGAAAGTTCCAATCGCCATTCATGACATCCAACCAGTCGGTGATGTTCAGCTACCTTCGTTTCCTCAACAAAACATTGAATAAGACCAGAGTAGATTTTCACGAAGACGAGCTTGCCCACAAGATGGTCGGGAACGGAGTAATGGTTCTGGTCCACAACGACGGTTGCATATTTATCTACCCGTGCATGTGTGACACGTGCTGCGTCAAAGATAGGCCCTTTCGCTAATAAGAAAGGTCGTTCCTCCTCTAAACAAAAGGTCGCTGACTTACCTTCCCGGAGGTTTTGAGACTTATTGTTCAGTCGATCACATACATCTTGTAGATAGATATTAGCTTCCTCCAAGGTCTCAAACGTATCCCGAAAGGCGAATGCTTTACGACGTGCGACCTCAATGGTTCGCTCTACATGGCCTTTTTCGTTGCCACTGCGGACGTTACAGAATCGAAACCCAAAGCCATATTAAAGAGACAGTTGTAGTAGTCCATCCGTGGGTTCTTTCTCTGTACCGACAAAGCGTTTGACCGCAACTTTCATATTGTCGTAGACGAGCGTTTTATACACACCGTTAACTTGTTCGAAGAATCTGGCATGGGCTTCTTGAAAGCACTCTGTGGTTTGTTTAGTGAACAGGTATGCATAGCGATAGTTTCCATAAGCAGAGGTGAAAGCGGCCATTTGGAATACACGAAGCGTTCCATTCACCGTAATTTTGACTTCACCCCAATCGAATTCACATACATCACCAGGTTCGTATGAGGCTTTAATGTAGGCTTCTTTCGTTTGTTGTTCTAGTTGTCTAATGACACGTAACACAGTGCTGTAACTGATGTCTGCGCCATCTGCTGCCATGGTCTCATATATATCCATCGGCTTCTTTTGTTGCTTACGTTGCCCTTTTTGTCGTTTCTCTTCATTCTCATTTAGATGCTTCTGAATGGTTTGCTCCATGGCTTCCGTCAACTTACGCTTGGGTCGTTTTCCTGTTGTATACGTTGGGGTTTCTACAATACTACGGATAAGTTCAATTTGCCCACCATCTCCATTTAGTAGTTCCTTTCTTTGTTCTTCATACTTCTCAATGTATTTACGAATGGTTTTACGATCCACACCTGTCATTCGGCCTATCTCTCTCTGTGATCTCCCTTCTCGATAATTCATCAAGATAATATTTTGTTTTTGAATCAAGCTAATCATCTCTCCCAACCCCCACATCATCGTTATGATTCTATGGGTTATATCGGTTTGGGTGGGGGAGTTTTAAATGATTACGTTGGCGTACTTTTAAGTTAACAGATACATAAGCGAATGTATCTATTGCATAAAATCGTTTTTTTTCTTTTTAAATCAACATTGGGGAAATCCCAATCCTGCTCTGAGGCTAAGGTCTATTACAGCTCCTCGATATCGATTTAGAAAATTGCCATCAGAGAAACAATGCAACGAGCTTTTTGATGTAATAAATAAATATTCCAATCATCCCACACTTGAACGTATAGCGTTTAGACTCATGCTAAGACTTGGTTTTAGATCTAGTGAAACAGCTCAAGTTAAATGGTCGGACATTAATATCTACACAAAAACGATCATTGTTCATAGCAAAGGAGGTAAAGAACATCTTTTACCCTTATCTGGAAAACTGCTTGAAGATATACATTCACTACAGGGAGCCCCCCCAACTTCGAGATATCTTTTCGGTAATAAGCCAGTTTCTATTCAAAGAAAACTCAGACAAAATTACCAGTTATATTCTCTCATCGCAGGATGGTCATTTCCTGGATCTTTGCATATATTTCGGCACACATTTGTAACTAGATTAGCAAAGCAAAGCGTATTACCTCAATTGTTAAAGGAACTTGGAAGATTTGATAAAATGGATACGGTAAGCCTTTACTTACATGTATCCCAACATAGCCAATTTCTAGCTAATGAAATAAATAAACTTAAATTTAATTAAAAGGAGAGTACCTATCGTGCCTATGTTTGATGATGAAGTGGATCAAATTGTAGAACTTGAGCTTAGTCTAATGCAGTTGGCTGAGAAATTCGGACCTATTCAAATTCAACAAGCTCTTTACAATCAAGATCTTCTACCAACTTATGCAAGATCCGAAAGTGAACAAAAACTAGTCCTTCTCAGTGATGCTGTTGAACATTACCTAGAAAGTGATTCATTCCAATCATTAGCACCGTCTTCCAAGGAGGTATACAAATATGAAATAAATATGCTTGTAAAATACTGCAAAGAAAAAACGGGACAAGATCCTAACATCAAGGCAGTTGCTTCTGCTTTATTTCTACAGGAATATTTAAAACCCGTAAAAAAGGATAATACCCGTTCCAAAAAATCAGCCTTCCTTCGAAGTATACTCAGAGAAACACTTAGTCATTTTTTTAATCAAGATATTAACAATCTAAAAAAAACACTACGTGTAACGACTGATAAGTCTCGTAACGTTCCTCGAGCATTTGAAAGTCAACAGATTGATGAACTCTTGTCATTAGCTAGATTAGGTCGGGAGTCACAACGAAATTTCACTATACTATATGGGTATTTCTTGGGTCTGGTATACGCTTAAGTGAACTCTGCAGTCTCCAGATCGGAGACATTAACTCCTCAAGTCAAGAAATTTGGGTATTTGGAAAAGGTAATAAAAACTTCAAAGTGGCCAACACAATAACAAAGTCAGCACTTGACTTTCTTAACTCATATGTAAAGTTTCGATATGGAACTATAGAAAACCAGTCCAATTATAGGAACCTTTACATCTTTTCAGATGACAAAGGAATTTCCCCCCTTCATGAAAGTACTATCCAGAAAATGATGACATCTCTTATTAAAGAGGCAAAATCGATAAATGACAAAGATAAAAATAATTATCAGTTATCTGTCCACTCATTACGTCATTCTTTCGCGTTATACTTGTTAGAATCTGGTGTTAACATTTACGTAATAAAAGAATTGATGCGCCATAAATGGCTAAGTTCAACCGAAGTGTACTTAAAGCTATTTAATAAAACTTTAGTAAATGCTATTAATAAACATCCATTAGCTCAATTAAAGGTTAGTGATCTCTATGGAGGTGTTGTTTATGAATAAGGTATTGTTTGAATCAAAGTACTTTGATTTTTGGCTAAATAACGTGAGACTAAGTGCCAAAGACAATGTTATTACGCACTTACGTAAATTTGAATCTTTTCTTAGCTGTAAGGGATTTTCTGGCGAACTTGATTTTGACAACTTTCACGGTAGTCTTAAGTATCCAGGAAGGTTCCTGCCAATCAACGAAAAGGATATTGATGAATTTGTAGCATATTTACGTGATCATTGTAATTCATCAAAATTTGTTCTTTCAGTAATATAGTACTAATCAATGAAGGGCAAAAAAATGCAATCCGGATAGTTGCAATAACCCCTGCGCTTGCAATTGAGTTAGCAAGATATGTAAACCATCCTGATTACTTGCGTTATGCAAACAACGGGGACGAGTACTTGTTTAATCATAAAGGCAGACCTATGTCACATCAAAAACTCTCCAGATTAATAAAAACGCTTTGTAGTGAATCTGGGATTGAACAAAAAGTTACGCCTCACGACCTTAGACGTACTTCGGGTTATCTGATGCAAGCAGGTGGAATGAACATTATTGCAATCCAAAAACAATTGGGTCACGAGATACTAGCAACAACTATGCGTTACGTTCCACCTTTAGTGGACCTCGCAAAAATCTTACAAGAGACAGATTGAGAAGTATACTTTATGTATTTGGGAGCACGCCTGCAATAAATTAATTTGAGGTTTGAACTGGAAAAGCGCCAGTAAGAAAGTAAACCAGTAAAGCCCATCGTTACTGATACTCCTGGCGACATGATCCGAAATGATCTAGCTTAATCAATTTTCTAAAGAATTTGAGATTGCGAGTTCGCGTCTAAATGACGGGGGCTTTTTCTTGTCCAATGGCTCTGTAACATACTCCTTATGTTTCGCTTATCAACTTTATGGAGAAAATGTAAACATAATCGTTGAATAAGAGAAGTATCAACTCTACTAAAGGAGCTTCATCTTTGTTGTTCGTAAGTTTTATTTTTTTAATAACGATTCAAATTTATCTGTAGCAGCTTGATCAGCTGGTCGAAGAGCAAGACCATAGATATTCATTGTTGTGGTAATGCTTCCATGACCAAGCCGCTCCGATATAATTTGGGCATGTATACCCTTGTTAATTAGAATTGTAGCAGATGTATGCCGCAGGTCATGAAATCGAATATATCTGAACCCACTTTTCTTAATGAATTGTCTAAACCAAAGATAGGGCCGCTCGTGATGGAAAGGCTGCCCATTAAGATGGGAGAACAAGAAAAACCAATCCCCGCCAATCATGGCTTATTTCATTACGTTCATGTAAGCGGTAAGCGTAGTAATTCTTCATACAAATGATAAGACTCTTATAAATGCTGGGTTTAGTGTGTGGAACAGTATCAGTGATATTGGTAGTACAGAAGGCTGAAAAGTGCATTGATGTAAAATTGATGTAAAAATTGGTCGGAGTACAACCTAAATGAACATAAAGATGACGCCAGGAATTGTTGATTCTGTGTGGAACCATTCAAATGCAGCATCGCATATTAAGGAACATCTTTAATCGCGCAGTTGAATGGCAAGTTATTAAGCGTAATCCCGCAGGGGATGTGCAAAAACCAAGCTAGTCCTCTGCTCTTTCTATCTCCGCGACTACCGTCTTTCTCAAGTTCACTAAGAAAATCAACAATATGAAGAGGCTTGATAAAAAAAATGACTCCTGATTTCAAAGGCCACTGTATAGATCTATGTAAATCAAATCGGAATCTTTTGCGAAGCTACTTATGCGAAGGATTCCTATTATTTTTATTCAGATTCGTATTCCCGTACACTTGACTACAAGAACCCTATTGATTGCAAGATAGAGAAACATAAAAAAATGGCTAATTTAGTGTTGTCAATCCAAAATTAGAGTTCCCCACTTAATTAATTTGTATCACATTTCTCAGAATTATGTTATTCAGCAAATAACGCACTTAACACTTTAGAAATGCTATCAGAAATAATAAAGTTGGCTAATCCATCCATGGGTGTTGGACTATTATTGATTAAAAGGAACTTGTCTCCATCATAGTTCCGAATTAGACCTGCTGCTGGATGAACGGTAAGTGAAGTCCCAGCCACAATAAGAACATCGGCTTGTTTAATATATTTAGCAGCGATATCCAAAAGGTTCGAATCCAAGTTCTCCTGATACAGTACCACATCTGGCTTTATATATCCGCCACATTTTTGACATAAAGGTACGGGATCACTACATTCAGAGATCGTGGCTAATGAATATTTCATCTGACAATTTATACAATGGTTTCTTTGTATAGAGCCATGTAACTCAATCACGTTATTGCTTCCAGCACATTGATGCAGACCGTCAATATTTTGTGTAATTATCGCTTTAAGATCTCCTCTTTTCTCCAACGTTACTAAGGCCTCATGAGCCGGGTTAGGCTTAGCATCTGGATAGATCATTTTGGATTTTTAGAATTTATAAAACATCTCCGTGTTCTCTAAAAAAAAGTCTCTACTCAAGATGTCTTCTGGAGTATAATCACCTTCCAATTCAGCGCTATATAAACCACCAGCGGATCTGAAATCCTGAATTCCACTCTCAGTTGATGTTCCCGCTCCTCCAAAAAAGACAATGTTTTTGCTTTGATTGAGGATTCGTTTAAGCTCATTAAAATTCATATACTTAGCCTCCTAATACTATAATAGCCCAATAGGGTCGAATACACTCTTCTGTTATGGAAAATATTTATTCAAATAAAAAGGACACATGATAATGGAGAAATAGATTAATATGTTTCACAGTGTAAGAAGAACATGTTCAACTAAAAATAAGCTGGTAGTGTTCGAACCCAGAATGTTTTGACTAGTACTGAAAACTAATTTTATTTGTGCTGAATTTTTCCAACCCCATAACATCAGCCAAAATAAGATGGAATTGCATACAATGAACTATCAAATCGGCAAGTTGCAAATTCATATGGTCAAGATTGGATCCCTCACTAAGCCATGATTACACAACTATAGCTTAAAAAATGCGATGAAAGTATGGTAAGAATTAAAATTCATGTATTTTCAAACTCTACAAACCCTTTTATTTCGAGTATGAATCTATACTTCTTCTTTGAAGAAGATTATTAAAAGTATTCGCAGCTGCTTGGTCAGCAGTTTGCAGGGCATGTCCATAAATATTCATCGTGGTTCTAATATCCGCATGTCCGAGGCGGCTTGAAATTAATTTTGCATGAACTCCTTGATTTATAAGTAAAGTAGCTGATGTGTGACGTAAATCGTGAAATCGAATCCGTCTAATATTAGTACGTATTGTGAAACGAGAAAACCATTTTCCAGGAGCAGTATGAAAAAACGGTTTACCAAACTCTGAAAAGAATATAAACAATTTATCACCAGACTGCCATGCCTCCCCGATGGCTTGTTTGTATTGCTCAGCATACAAGAAATATTCTTTCAATTCCGGTAAAAGAGAGTCTGGAATCGATACTTTACGTTTTGAATTTTTAGTTTTTGGTTCTTTTATGATATTCTGACCGTAACTATAGCTTAAAGATTGAACCACATCTATCGTGCATTCTTCAAAATCAACATTTTTCCACTCCAATGCCAACAATTCACCACGACGAAGTCCGGTTGTTAACGCTAATGTGATCATAATACGCCAATGGACAGGCTCTTTATTTAAAGCTTTAAAAATTATTTCAACTTCGTGTTCGCTATATACATCTACGACTCGTTCTTGAACTTTTGGCCGTTTCACAGCAGAAACTGGATTAATCTTAATAATCCGCCAATCAACAGCTCTTTCAAAGATATCCTTTAAGATTCTATGAATGAAGCGAATCGTAGTAGATGAAAGCCCTCCAGGTTTACCATCTTTACGTGAACCTTCACGTGATAACTCGTCCAGAAAATTCAAGATCTGAATTGGTTTCACATCGGAAATTCGACGCATTCCAAAGTAAGGTATAATATGATTTTTTAACATGTGATTATAGGTTTCAATAGTTTTTAGCTCAAGATGTTTACTTCCGTATTTCCCCTTCCATTCTTCAAGGAATGCTGAAAAAGTCATCTTTTCTGGAGCTATGTATTCTCCTGCTTCAACTTCTGTCTGGAATTTGACTAGTTCCTTTTCCGCTTCTCTTACACCGTTAGCCTTTATGGACTTTGATCTTTTAATTCTCTTACCTCGAGCATCATATCCAGCTTCTACAATAAGTCTAAATGAATGTTTCCCTCGCTTTTCTATACTAGCCACTTGAAGTACCTCCCTTGAAGAAAATATACTTTACATTCTCTCCTATTGAGAATTCATTAAAAATTAGAGAAAATTACTCTCCATATTATTTCGTCCCCAATTCGTCCCCAATACACCAAATTCAAAAAACTAATTAACTAATAAAGCATTTATATAAAACAAAAAAACCCTTACATAGTAAGGGTTTGAAGGTTAAAATTTAAGGTGGAGCCTAGGGGGATCGAACCCCTGACCTCATCACTGCCAGCGATGCGCTCTCCCAGCTGAGATAAATCTTAAACTGCATTCAATTCTTTTGGGGTATTGTAAACAACCAACTCGCTCTACCGCATTGGTTAGTTGCAATACCCAAAAACTTGTTTCCATTATGTTGATTAGGTCAATTCCATACATCAATCTGTAACAATGGAGTAACCTTCGATGATTCTGAAAAAACCTTATTACGGTCATACGGTCATGAAACTCAATCTAAATATGCATATCACAACATGCGAGCCCAACCAAAACTAAACAAGCTGATTCCTGTAGAAATACAGGAACCAGCTTGTAGCCTAGATGTTTTTACAATGTCTACTAATTGGGTTCTTGACCAGATTAAGCAAGAGCCCTTATTCTATATAAGCTAAAGTTATTTTAGTTCGCGTTAGCTCAAACGTTGGTAGCCAGCTCTTTTCAGCTGAATAACACTGCCACTATCTCACATCACATTGATTGACTTGTTCCCAATAAAAGTGCTTGTTAATCCACTAACGGGATGGAATAGAACAACCGGTATCCATTGCTGTTGGTAAACCAGACAACTTTATCTCCACTAAGGATTGGGTCGCATTCCGATAATAGAAAATTCTGAATGGTTTGAATATCACCGGTGGCGTCTCCGTTCCCATCAATGAGTACATATTTCAAGTCACCCGGATTATTCTTCTTATCGAATTCCTGCCAGAGCACCATCATCTTGTCGTCTGTTATCTTTACCAGTTTAGGTATGGATGCGATAAGGTCACTGCCTACATATTTAGCCAGGGTAATATGGTTAACCGCAGCACTAGTCATGCTAGTCTTTGGCAATACACTAAGGATGATATCCCTCTGGTCTGTTTCCAAACCAACCATCTCATAAGAGGTATACTCCCTGACCAGTGAATGGTCAATGGTATTCATTGCGACAATATAGTTATTCGTCGACATCTCGAATCCACCTATAGAAACGCCGGTGCTATTAGCCCCGGTATTACCCGGAATATCAAACAGGTCTACCTCACTGTAGCTGGTGCCGTCTCCTTTGTTCAATACGATCGAACGGGGATAAGCGTCACCATGATCTACAAGGACATGTGTATTTCCATCAAACAATACATATTGATCGAAAGAATGGCTGACATGATTTTTTTGAAACTTTCCCATATTATTAGTTACGGTCATATTGGATGTATTGACTATAATCGTGAACTGGGATTGATGATTCAATCCATCATCTGTCGTATATCTAGTACGAGAGGTGTGAAATACAAGCGTATTCCCCTGCTCCTCCATCCGTCCAGAGCCCGCATCAAAAGGTTCTACTGTGAAGCTCTCCCCGCCTTTGATAGAGACACTGTCGATCCGTTTGAAGCTTTTATCATAACGTACAATACGGATCACTTCTTTATTATTATCCTCTTCACGGTTTTCTTGTCCAAAAGCAATATAATTATACTGCTCACCGTTATAGAAACCGCCGAACAGCGGAAGCTCGTTAGCTATACTTTTATTGGCGATTAATTCATATTTTTCGTCATACGTTTCAATCGTAACCTCTTTGTCAGCCTTGATCACACTTAACGTCTGATCATTATTATTTACAAGATATGATGTAACCGTACTCTGCCATCTGGGAAAATCAGAAGATACAGCGTTACTCTTGCCTTCACTTGCCGTCTTAACCCGATACGTATTGTTGGCAGTCTTAGAGAACATAGATATTTGATTGGATTGATTGTCATATTCAAGATCAAATGGAACTTGACCAGCCAAATCTCTCAATTGAAAATAATTGTTCCCGTCAATATTGTATGCGGTAATCAGTTGCGGCTGCCCGTCGACCAGAACTTTCGATGTGGAGAGCTTGGCTGTATAAGTTCTGCTGCGGCTATAATATACCGAGTCTTCTTGATCCTCTGAAGTATAGGGATGTCCTGTTGTGATCTCAATAGCGTTGCTCTTACTATTCCAAGACACATCGAATTGACTGGGGGTACCCGAGAAATTGTTGGCAATATCACGCAACCTAAAATAATTACTCCCCGCTATATTGAATCCGTGACCCTCTCTCTGTTCTCCGTCAAAATATGTACTGCTTTCCGTCACTGTAGCCTTCACAGTGTTGTCCGCAAAGGTTGTGGTACTAATCATCGGTGAAGCCATTAATAGAATAAGAAATAAACTAAACATCCGTTTCATTCTTCGTCTCCTCCATTATGTACATTAATTTTGTGAAAGCAGCTGCCAGCCCCATTGACCGTGTCCGTCTTTCGTTAGGACTGCACCTAACGCTCTTCAATCACTACTCATATTTATCGGTCAACATCCTTCACTATCTTAATTACGGTCTCGCATCAAATTTACGTGGGAAAGGTATCTGAATGAATTGTCGTTTATCTGCAGTGAAACTGAGGATTCCTTCATAAAAAAAAACCACGTCCAGAGGACGTGGGTGATTTATATGCTCATTATTTACGTTGGTATTCCTTATTTGCTGTTTCCAACATGGATTCCCAATTAGCAAATTTCGTTTCCCTATTCACATGCCGATCAAAAAGTTCATCAGGTATGTTATTGACATCTTCTTCTGTTTTTACTTGAAAGTTCCCTTTGATTAAAAACTCATCGAAATTCTTGTAACTGGAATACTTACTCATGAACGCTTCATTAAACAAATTCTCCAAAGATATATGATTTGGATCTGCTTGAATCGTTTTTTGACCTTGTAAATCATTCATTAGTTCTTCCATTGTCATTGGTTTTTGTCTTCTCAAATTACCACTCCTAATTGTCATAATACTATTTCAAACTAACTTGTTAATCCTAAAATAACGTGGATACCATCACCCTAATATCATATCACTTTTTATAGAGTGACATACAGCCTCCACATGTCTTAATATAAACAAAATTCAAAATAAAAACGGCATCTCTGCCGTTATGTTTAAGGTGTTGGTGGAAAATAGGGGGATCGAACCCCTGACCTCATCGCTGCCAGCGATGCGCTCTCCCAGCTGAGCTAATTCCCCGTTTGATTACTCCGATATACGCACATTCAGCGTACAGTTGACGTTCTGTCAAGGTTTTCACTGATTCGTATGTAATCTACGACTCCTTCTTGCCCATGTATTATAGCATACAGAGCGCATCGCTGCAACTATTACCTGTGTGTATCTGCACGGAATTGCGACGCGATACACCTAAGAAAAAAGAGCACAGTCATGAGACATTAACTTATCTCCAGGTAGTTCCATCTGAAAACCTAACGGCAGTTATTTTCACAGATTTAACTTGGGTCGCTAAATCGTAGAAGTTTAAGGTCCAAGTATCTGTTTGGTAGCTGCCTGAGCCAATGCTATTGTCTTGTGATATACCTTCAAACAAATTACTTGTGCTTAACCAATTGTTAGCCCGTCTATCGAAATCATCATAGGTTCTAAGACTCATTTCGTAAGCTATAATGGTCTTACTCGTAAGGTTTTTAATGGTTAGGTTCACTTCTGGATTACCAATAGAATTATAGGTCACGGTTGCTTGTTCGACTTTTAATGGGATGTTTTTGTTGGCTATTAGCTCTTTCTTGAGATTCGCATTAAATGTATCAATTTGGGTTTGCACCAACTTTATGACTTGAGCCAAATACTCCTTGGAACGGTAATGTTCTCTGGCTTTTTCGTAACTGGTGCTTTTTATATCAGGCTCATCATAATGATCAATAAGTTTAATCGCACTACCTAAATAAATTCCACCCTCATGAGTTGATTGAGCGACAACATAGTCATTGTATTTTTTTGAGGTACCTGAATTAAAACCAATTATACTAGAAAAATAGTCATATTCATTTACCCTTTGGGTGCCTGGATTATAAAAAAAGTCCACGATTTTAACTTCGAGAAGGTCTTTTGTTTTATTAACTACGTACTTTCCGGATAGGGTGAGGGGCAAATTATTGTAATAAATACTGTTACCTTGTTTGTCAGAGATCGAAATTGTATTTCCGTTTGAAGTGATGTTGCTGCCTAAAGTTTCCGAAAGGAGTCGAAGAGGGGCCATTGTAGTGCCTTTAATAATTTGTACTGGCTCACTCAATATAAAGGAAATTCCATTAACGGTTGCTACCTTGCTGCCAGGTTGTAGGGTAATAACGATTCCTTCCTTTTTTGCAGTTATGATATTGTTCTTTGCTTCTACCGACAGACCTAGTTTTTTTAAAACAGGTGTGATTGGGACCAAAGTCGTTCCTTTAACTACGATAGGAGGCTGTGATAAAGATAGTTTTTCTCCTTCTACTGAAATTTGGATCTTGCTCTCAGCATTGGCGACGTTCAAGATGGGAAGCAGTAGTGTAAGGCATAGCAGAATCATAAGCTTTCTTGTCATATAAAGTCCCCTTTTTATAGAATATGCATAGCCATCATTCTACAAGTAATGTCAATACACTACAACTATAAAATCCTATAACTGTGAACGGTTATTTCCGGCGTAATATATGAAGCTTCCATAGGAACGGCAGTCCTCACACCACTAATAATGTGTTTTTTCTCATTAAGATTAGATGCCTAGCCTAAAGGAACAAATAATTTACAACAAAAAAACCACATGTAAAGGTGGTTTAAATAATTAAGTATGGTGGGTTCTGAGAGGTTTGAGCCCTCACCTCGACCTGATGATTAAGAGTCAACTGTTGTACTGAGACTAAGCTAAGAATCCATTATCGGAGGAATCTGGGGAGTCTGGGGACTTGGAACCTCGGGAACCTTGGGAACCTTGGGAACCTTGGGAACCTTGGGAACCTGGAGACCCTCAGCCCTGACCTAAATCACTGCCAGTGACGCCATCTTTCAGCGTTGCGCTCTCCCAGCTGAGCTAAGTTCCCGAGATAAATCAACGTTGCTTATACTCGAGCCAAGGTTCCATTACATTCAGCAACCCTCAATAATTCGCCAGAAATTCATTGTCATATCAAATTAATTGCATGTATTTCATAAATTTCGTGAACTTCTCATTCCTCGAATGTTCCTTTGGATAGAAGACCTTTCAGTTCCTTCATGAACATATTAATATCCTTGAACTGTCTGTATACAGAGGCAAAACGAACATATGCTACTTCATCGACAGGATGAAGTTCTAGCATCACGAGCTCACCTATTTGCTGGCTATCTACTTCGGCTACAGCGGTATTACGAAGCGCCTTCTCCACTTCAGATACAATCATATCAAGTTGCTCCACGGACACTGGGCGCTTCTCGCATGCACGGATTAACCCCCGTAGTATTTTGTCACGACTAAATTCTTCGCGGTTACCATTCTTCTTAATGACGATCAGTGGTGTTTCTTCCACTTTCTCGAATGTAGTGAATCTACGACTACATTGCTCACATTCGCGTCGGCGACGAATAGATTTGTTCTCATTCGCTGGACGTGAATCAAGCACTTTGGTACCCGCATAATCACAGTATGGGCATTTCATTAGGTGTTTCACTTCCTTTTCGTTGGATTTATCAAAATAATTACTTTTTTTCCATAAATTAAGTATATCTTATAGGTTATGAAGATTGTATTTATGACACATAATACTTTTACCAACAGCGAGGAGGTGAACGATAATGAGCACAAGCAACTCCAACAACTTAGTTGTAACCAAAGCTACTGCCGCACTAGAACAATTGAAGTACGAAATCGCTCAAGAACTAGGAATTAGCATTCCTCAAGACGGATATCAAGGTAATATGACTTCTTACGAGAATGGTTCCATCGGAGGTTATATCACTAAACGCTTAGTAACGATTGGTGAACAACAACTAGCTGGTCAATTTAAATAATCAATGTAGACTAACAAGCAAAGTGTTGGGTCAGGCTGAGAAGCCGCACCAACACTTTTTGTCATATTCAATTAGAATTCATCGTAAATATCGGTATATTTCTCATAATAATATAATACACGTTGTACATAATGCCTAGTCTCACCAATAGGAATTTCCTTAATCGTTTCTTCTTGACCATCCCACAGACCCTTGTCCATCCAACTTCGTACATTTCCTTGACCTGCATTATAGGCTGCAATAGCTAATGTCCTATTATTATCAAATTGCTTAGATAAGAAAGAAATGTACCAGGTACCCAGTTGAATATTAGGCCTCACTTCATGCTTGATACGATCCAAAGACACATCAGGAAGCTTGGCCATTTCCATAGCCCATTTAGCCGTATCTGGCATCAGTTGCATAATGCCAAGTGCACCCTTCTTCGACTCTTTACCTGGCTTAAAGTTAGACTCCGCTCGTATGATAGCGGCAATTAAGAATGGATCGACTTCATACATCTCAGCTTGTTCAATAATTTCTTCTTTATAAGAGATCGGATAGAACCAAGACATCCAATTCGTATTGAAAAAAAGGAGTATGACAAAGGACAGAAAAAGAAGTAACAAGACTCTCTTTTTACGTAACAGCCTCATACAAGACCTTTTCGAAGCCAGAATTCATCCACTTGTCGCTCTGTGTCCACTAAGCTGTGGCTATTATCAATGACCCAATCGGCCCTATTTCTCTTATCTTCAATATCCATTTGAGCCCCCAGACGCAGATCTGCTTGTCCAGAAACCAATTGATCCCGCTTCATGAGCCGTTCCTTCTGAAGGGCACGAGGGGTATAGACAACCATGACTTCATGAATTACAGACTCATACCCTGACTCATACAGTAGTGGAATATCTACCACAACCAGCCGATCTGGATCATTCTCTTCCAATGTCACCATTCTTGTTCTTATTTCTTGACGAATCGCTGGATGACTTATAGCATTTAGAGCCTTAAGTTCTTCAGGATCGCTAAATACGATGCTACCGAGCTTCTTCCGATCAAGTGTCCCGTCACTTTGTAGTATAACTTGTCCAAAATGTTCAGCCACTGCCGCCAATACGGGATGACCCGGGAGCATAACCTCCCGAGCAATAACATCCGCATCAACAAGCATAGCCCCTTTCTTGATCAGAAGTGAGGACACGGTACTCTTACCTGTGGCTATACCGCCGGTTAACCCGATATGCATGATTTCACCTCATAACAGCTTCATTATTCCCATAATAATTAACATTAACGCCGGCAATGCCGTGACATGACGTGTCCATGACTTCGTTGCGAAGCGGAATCCCGCTCTCATTCCCATGACTAGGAAGCTTCCACTGAACACAGCTATAACAGCAGCCGTCCATAGTGGGGAAAAACCCAAAAGAGCTGCTCCAAGTCCTGCCCCGAACGCATCAAGGGACAACGCAATACCTAACCACATCGCTTCAAAACCCGAAATACTTCCTGACTTATCCACATCTGCTGATGATGGCGTCCGCAATATTTGAATCACAAGTCCAAATTTACGAATTTCAAGAGAGAATACAGGTATTTCAATGACTTCCTCTGCTTGACGATGCACAATGTTATTCGGTTTCGCAGTATCAGCAACAACGCCTTTTTCTTTCTGCATCAGTAATTGCACTAGTGACCACGATCCCATGACAATCAAAATAATAGCACCTACGGCAGATGCTGCTGCTCCCGACACTACATGACTGAGAAGAACGCCCACCTGCATCGACAAGAAAATGATCACTCCAGAAAGCAGCGAAATGATGATAATCGAAAGCAGGGGTATTTTCATTTTCCTCAGACCATATGTAATACCTACGCCAAAACTGTCCAAACTAAGCGCGAAAGCCAATAACATCATTGAAACCATGTGACTGAGCACCCCGGTCCCCTCCCTGTCTCAAGCGGATCTCCCGGAACATTCGACTTTACCCGGTAATCATCCGCATCCAGTTGATATTCTTTCCGTTATTATATGGAAGAACAATCGAGGGGGTGCACATCCATCTATATATTTACTTGTACAGCTGGCACTTAGGGCAATAATGCGTTCCTCGCCCTCCTACAATCGTCTTCTCGATCATGGAACCACAATTCTCACAAGGTTGAGCCTGTCGTCCATACACCTGAAGTTGATGCTGGAACATGCCCATTTCTCCTTGTCCATTCACATAAGACTTAATAGAAGAACCGCCAGCTTCCACCGATTCCGATAGTGTGCTTACAATAGCATTGTGTAATCGTTCAAATTGCGAATCCGTCAAGGAATTTACGCTTTGTTCCGGGTGAATTCCCGCCTTGAATAACGCTTCATCCACATAGATATTCCCAATCCCAACCACATATGCTTGATTTAGCAGAACAGACTTTATCTTCGTCTTCTTACCTATTAGCACGGCTTTGAATTGTTCTAGCGTGAAGGACTCCTCCAATGGTTCAAGTCCAAGCTTGGACAAAGGGGGGAGTTGAAATTCCTCACCTGGATTGAACAGATGCATCGTTCCGAATTGACGTACGTCCTTATAACGTAATTCTGTACCATCATTGAAATGAAAGATAACATGCGTATGTTTAGCTACAGGGTCCGAACTCGTAAAGAGACCATATCGTCCTTCCATTCGTAAATGGGAGATCAGTATCAGACCATCCATTATGATCCGTAGGAACTTCCCACGTCGCTCTACTTCGACAATGGTATGTCCTGCAAGCATAATTTCAAATTGCTTTATATCATCAGGACGCTGAATAATTCGCGCCAAGTGTACCGTTACATGATCAATCTTTTTACCTTTGATTAACTGATTCAAGGTTCTTCTAACCGTTTCTACTTCCGGTAATTCCGGCATGCTGTCATCACCTCTTGACCATTATAACGGAATATGAAGCATTTAGGGTGTTTATTTGGCTTCATACCAGTTCATTCCATAACTAACTTCCGACTTCAACGGCACAATAAGTTTCAAGGCTTGGCCCATGATTTCTGGTACCAATGATTTCATCAACTCTAGCTCATCTGCAGGCACTTCAAAGACTAATTCATCGTGTACTTGAAGTAGCATGCGGCTTTTCAATTTCCGGTCTGAGAGTGCCTGATCCATGTGTACCATAGCTAACTTAATAATATCAGCCGCTGTTCCTTGAATAGGCGTATTCATCGCTGTCCGTTCTGCAAAAGAACGAATATTGAAGTTACTAGCATTAATCTCTGGTAAATAACGTCGTCTACCCAATAACGTTGTGACATAACCGTCATTTTTGGCTACTTTTACGATATCACCCATATATTTACGTACACCTTGGAACACCTCGAAATACTGTTCAATAAATTTCGCAGCGTCCTTGCGAGGAATATTGAGGTTCTGTGATAGACCATAATCACTGATTCCATAAACAATACCGAAATTAACCGCTTTGGCGGAGCGACGCATGTCGGCTCCTACCTCTTCAGCTGTGACTCCAAACACATCCATTGCCGTCTTCGTATGAATATCCATGTCATGGATAAATGCATCTTTCAAACCTTCATCATCCGAAATATGAGCTAATACACGCAGTTCAATCTGTGAATAATCGGCCGCTAGAATGGACCAGCCAGGTTCAGAGGGTACGAAGACTTTACGTATTTTGCGTCCTTCTTCAAGTCTAATTGGAATGTTCTGAAGATTCGGAAATTGACTGCTAAGTCTACCGGTTGCAGCAATGGTCTGCCGATAATACGTATGCACTTTACCGGTCTTCGGAGATATCTCCTTCAGAAGACCTTCTACATAAGTAGACTGTAACTTCGCAATCGTACGATAATTCAATATAAGTTGAACAATATCATGGTAAGGAGCTAACTTCTCCAATACTTCCGCATCCGTGGAATACCCTGTTTTTGTCTTCTTAATGACAGGTAAACCTAACTTCACGAACAGAATCTCTCCAAGCTGCTTAGGCGAATTAAGATTAAATTCTACCCCTGCGATTCTATAAACTTGTTCCGTAAGTTCGCTGATTCGTTCTTCAAACTCCTTACCTAACTGTTGTAATTCTTCAGCGTGGACTGCAATGCCTTGCTTCTCCATATCTGCCAAGATACGTGATAACGGCATCTCCAGATCATGAAACAATGAACTCATCTCATTCTCACTTAGAGCTTGTTCCTGCTTCGGAATAATGTTAAGTAACGTAGCCACTTTGCTTGCTATATGTTTGCTTAGAATGTCCGTATCCGGTACTTTGTATTTCGCACCCTTACCAAACACATCCTCGTCAGCGACCATGGATGACAGACCATATTTCGCTGCTAAGTCACTTACCGTCTGGTTAGCCTCCGTTGGATCCAGTATATATGCTGCAAGCTGGATATCGAAGGAAGCCCCTGCAAAAGGTACGCCATGCCAATGTAATGCAAGATCCATCCGATGTAGATCATATCCTCGCTTCGGCGCATTAGCATCTTGTAACCAGTTCATGATTGGCTCCGCTTGACTCGATTTCACAAGCTCAAAGGGAATATAATAATGTCGATCCTCTGTAGACAATGCAATCCCTATAACCTCCGCACGATGCGGATTATCACCACGAGTCTCTACATGTAATACCTGAACCTCTGGTAACCGTTCAAGTATCTCATTCATATTACTTACCGTAATGACTGTAACGTCAACATCTATCGCTGGTTGGGCATCCGCACCCTCTTCCCCCTCAGCATGACCAGCGGAGAAAGATAAACGTTCAAGCAATGATTTAAATTCTAATTTGGCCAACGCTGGACCTGCCGACTCTTCCTTGAGGCCTGTAAATGCCATTTCATCCAGTGATTCATCCAGCGGTACTTCACGGAAAATCGTAGCCAGTTTCTTGCTGAGCGTCGCATCATCCGCATGTATCTCCATTTTCTCTTTCATTTTTCCCTTTAACTCATGTGTATTCGCAAGGACTTCCTCAACTGTTCCGTATTGATGTAACAACTTAAGGGCGGTCTTCTCTCCAACACCCGGAACGCCAGGAATATTATCTGACGGATCACCCATTAATCCCTTTAAATCGATAATTTGATGAGGCTGTAAACCATACCGTTCTTGAATGCTCTCAGGTGTGTAGAGTTCAATATCTGTTACTCCTTTACGAGTAAGCCCTACCTGAACGTTCTCAGATGCTAGCTGGAACATGTCCTTGTCGCCTGAGATGACCACCACCTGCCGTCCTGCCTTATCTGCTTCTAGAGAAAGCGTACCGATAATATCATCAGCTTCATATCCAGGAAGTTCAAACTGTGCGATACCCAATCCACGTAATAGTTCCTTAAGCAAAGGGAATTGTTCAGATAGTTCAGGTGGTGTCTTTTGACGTCCCCCTTTGTATTCCTCATAATCGCTATGTCGAAAAGTAACTTTCCCTGCATCAAAAGCGACCATCATGTGCGTCGGTTTATAGTCTTCAATGAGCCGTAAAAGCATGTTTGTAAATCCATACACAGCATTCGTATGTAGTCCCTTTGTATTGGTAAGGGGTGGCATTGCAAAAAATGCACGATAAATAATACTATTTCCATCAATAAGAATTAACTTGTCCATAAAGCACCTTCCCTTTTTAAGAACATCCTTATTTCATGATAACATACGACTATGCAAATAGAGAAAAATCCATCTATTTTCAGTCAAAAAAGAGACTGTCCTAGGGTCTTGTTAGACCTTTGGCACAGCCTCTGGGTGTCATTCTTCACTACTGGTTCAAATCTGGACGATGGCCTGTGACAAGATAGACCACACTTTCTCCAATATTGGTTGCATGATCACCGATCCGTTCAATATATCGACCCACTAATGTAAGTAACATAATCTGTGAGATGGAATCTGGGTGGTCTATCATAATTCCATACAACTCCGTAATCATCTGACTGTAGAGATGATCTACTTGATCATCATCCTGTGCCATTTTGTAAGCAAGATCTGTATTCTCGTCTAAATATGAAGTAATAGCCTCTACAGTCATCACTTTCACAAGCTCAGCCATATGTGGGATGTCAATGAGTGGTTTAATTAATTGCTGTCCTTGTAAACGCATCGTAACTTTAGCTACATCAAGAGCTAAATCCCCCATACGCTCCAAGTCACTAGCAATTCTGAAGGATACCAAGATTCTTCTTAAATCTTTCGCAACGGGCTGCTGAGTCACAATCAAACGTGAACCAATTTCCATAATCTGTTCTTCCATAGCATTCAATTTAGCGTCATCTTTCACGATTTGTTGAGCTTTGACTGTATCCAACGTATTCAACGCTGTCACAGCACCTTCTAAGGCAGCAATCACATGCTCCCCCATATTTTGCAGAAGTGTGCGAAGCTCTCCTAAGTTATGATCTAGCTCTTTTCTCTGTATCATGTGGATAATAATCTCCCTTCTCGTTATATCTGTTCTTACTATATATACATTCTAGTCCTGAATTCATTCTTTTAGTTGCTACATCATCTTATCCAAAACGACCTGAGATATAGTCTTCCGTCCGTGAGTCTACAGGATTCGTGAAAAGAACCTTTGTATCGTTAGATTCCACCACTTCTCCATTAAGAAAAAATACAGTTCGTCCTGAGACACGAGCAGCTTGGTGCATATTATGCGTAACCATTACGATGGTGTAATCCTCCTTCAGTTCTTGAACTAACTCTTCAATCTTAAGTGTAGAGATAGGGTCAAGTGCAGAGGTTGCTTCATCCATAAGGAGAATATCCGGTTGCACCGCTAATGCCCGAGCAATACATAGTCGCTGCTGTTGTCCCCCAGAGAGGCTTAAAGCTGATCTTTTTAAATAATCTTTAACTTCATCCCACAGAACCGCCTGACGTAAACTTTGCTCTACAAGTTCATCCAGTTCCGCCTTCTGCCGGACACCATGCAGTCTAGGGCCGTATGCTACATTATCATATATAGACTTTGGGAAAGGATTAGGCTGTTGAAATACCATACCCACTTGCTTACGTAGCGCTTCAACATGAACATCATCCCCATATATTTCTTTGCCACTGATCTTCACAGAACCTACAATTTGCGTTCCATTAATCATATCGTTCATACGGTTCAACGTACGTAGCAAAGTGGATTTACCACAACCAGAGGGGCCGATAAATGATGTTATCGTTTTTTCTGGAATATCAAGATCTATATCCTTTAAAGCGTGGTAAGCTTCGTAGAATAGATTTAATTGCTTAATGTGGATAATAGGTTCCATTTGCGGTTCGTGTCTCCTTATTCATTACGTTATATTTATATCCTTCATTTTAAAGCTCATATGTAAATGCTGTGCCCCTGAATTGTAAACTGTGTGTAAAATATAGCGCGACTACTTCTCCATACAATCATTACCAAGCTCTTTTCGTACATTCGCAGCTTGCTTGGCTGTTGCTTCAGCCAGTTGATGAACCACTTCCCCAGCATACTCAACGGATAAAGCCACCTGCTCCATTTCTCCAAAAATTCGGCTTCCCTCGCTTACATCCATCGCACTTTCTTGTATTTGTAACATACCTATTGTGGTCGACTCGCTGGTTTCGATTGCGATACTTCTAATGTTATTTAATAAACTTGAAATATCTTCAGCTAGATGGCGCGTATGCTGTGCAAGAACTCTAACCTCACTCGCGACAACCTGAAATCCTCGTCCATACTCACCTGCATGCGCTGCTTCAATCGTAGCATTCAATGCTAGAAGACCACTTCTACCCGCTACCTCGGCTATGTCTTGGGTTAATTTAGATATTACACCTACATCCTGCAGTAGTTTACTCACCTGATATTGCCTAGAAGTAAGACTTTCTACAACACTGTTATAGGATTGCTGCACTTCTTCTAACTTAGTCTTCCCCGTTAACGACCATTCTTTCATATTTCTACACTCTATAATCGTTCTATTTGCAGCATCAGCTACTTGAAGAAGAGAAGCTTCTATATTTTCTACATGACCATAGTTGTCTTTGACTGTTAACTTGCGACTTTCCTCTGCTTCGAATTTCAAGCGCCCTGAGACCATCATTAAATCTTGAACCGTTAACACACCTTTAAATTGACCCTGATCCACTAAAATCACACAGTCATAAAAATGTTTCTCGGGTCGGTTCAACGCTTGCTCGATAAGCTGACTTGCTGATTCACGAATATCCATCACTAGTGCCTCGTAGTTAGCAAATGCATGAATGTGCCTCATCTCATATAGATCAGCTGCAAATCGTCCCATCAACCTACGGTTAAAAGCGTCCCTCATTACGAGTGCCTTAGGCCTGTTATCCTCATCTATTATAACTAGACAGGGGTACTCTGGGCGATCGCGTAGTATATTCATCACATTACGACAAGTAGTCTCCGAATTCACCGTTGCTACAGCTCGGGAATAGGTATCAATAGCTACAGAAGACATCACAGGTTGTTCGATTTCATTTTTATTCTCTGTAATGATCTGAATATCCTTCCTATGCTCTGTATCTAATTTATCTTTCTTAGCAGTCTTCCGTACCTCTTCTACTAGTAAGAGTGTCATGACGATCTCCCCCAGGGTATCATTGTAAAATACATTAGTGTTAAAAGATCGCTATGATCTTCATAATCCATTAACTAAATGAGGTTGTTCAAAAAGTCATCTTTTGATCACGAAGCATTTCAAGTGGCCTAATCGACGTCGAAGATTGAATTCAGCCGGTCCTTCCGGTGCTCACGTAGGTACTGCCTACGCTCCGCTCCTCACTCCCTTGCTTCATCCAATCTTCTCGGTGCTGAAAAGTCGACTTTTTGAACACGCATTAAATGAAATATATCAGATCATGATTATCGGAATGTTAAAGCGCATGAATTGTAATGTAAAGATTTCAAAGATTTCAAAGATTTCAAGAAAAGAAGCTCTCATCATTTACGTCAAATGATGAGAGCTTCTTTTCTTATTAACAACTAACTTGTACCCCACACCCCTAATGGAGTCAATGTGTACCGATTCTGGATCTAGCTCAAGTTTTTTACGGAGTGAACTGACGTGCACATCCACTGTCCTTTGTCCGCCAATATAATCAAATCCCCATACTTCATTCATTAAATCATCTCTTGTAAGAACTACGCCCGGCTTACGCGCTAAATATAGCAATACTTCGAATTCCTTTGGGCGCAAATTGATACTCAATCCTCCCAACATGACTTCATATTTCTCGGGAAATATTTCAAGTTGGCCCAAAGAGATCATAGATGAGGTTGAATCAGCTGCATTCTTCTCATCTTCAATCCGTCCAGAGACTCGCCGCATCACTGCACTAACTCTAGCTAAGAGCTCCGAAACGCCGAAGGGCTTCGTAATATAATCATCTGCTCCTGATTTAAGACCCTGAACAACTTCTTCCTCAGCATTCCTAGCTGTCAAAATGATGATAGGTGTAACAACACCTTGTCCTCTTAGTTTGTTCAGTATTTCAAACCCATTCATTCCAGGCAACATAAGATCCAACAATATCAGGTCAAATGACTCCTGTGATGCCCGCTCATAACCTACCAACCCATGGTCTTCCATCGTCACTTCATAGCCCTCTTGAGATAAATTATATGATAGTAATCTGGCTAATGTAGGCTCATCCTCAATTACCAATAATCGCTGTGACATGCGGTACCCCCATTTAAAATAAACTTAGTTAATCCTAACATCCACATCATATCACCACAATGTTAACAGAGTGTAAATTCTAATAATAAATGTTATCTTTCCTTTACGCGTCATCCGCATCTTATTCCGAGTCTTGCAGCATGGGCAATTCTACTCTGAAGGAAGAACCAATATTAAGCTCACTTTCTACGGATAATGAACCCTGATGTAAATCGACAAGATGCTTCACAATAGATAAGCCTAATCCTGTCCCCCCTGAAATTCGTGAACGAGCCTTATCTACCCGATAGAATCGTTCGAATATACGTGGTAAATCTTTTTTGGGAATCCCCATGCCTGTATCGGTAACGGTAAAAGAAATCGTCTCCTCTTCTTCAGACCGTTCATGGTGTTCCACAACCACCTTAACTCTACCTCCATCTTGGGTATAATTAATAGCGTTAGCTAAAAGGTTCATCAATATTTGCCGTAATTTATCTTCATCTGCTTCCATATACAATTCTTCAGGTACTTCCGCTTGTAGACTAATCCTTTTTTTCTCGGCAACAGCTTCCATCATCTCTAACATTGAAGCGACAAATGAAGAGAGATGAACAGGTGAGAACGAAAGTGGAATTCGTTTAGATTCAATTTTAGATAATTCTAGAATATCACCAATTAATCGATTCAATCTTTCGCTTTCATCATATATGATTTGTAAAAAGGATCTCGCCGTCTTCTCATCTTTCACGCCGCCAGCGAGTAATGTCTCAGAGAACCCCTTCACAGCTGCTACAGGTGTCTTTAACTCATGCGACACATTAGCAACAAATTCACTACGCATATTCTCTAATCGCCGTATGGCAGTCACATCCTGAAATAGGAATAACATGCCCTTATATGGACCATCCCCTGCATTCATCGGAACACCATCCAAACGTATGATTTTCTCATCCGGATTATATAAGGTGCGTTCTTCATGAATAGGCTCACGATGGCTGACCCCTGCTTTAAAAATCTTCGACAATTCGTAATGCTGCTTCATCTCCAAATACGATTTACCTAGCAGCTGTGAACTTCTAATACCGAGCGTCTTCTCGGCAAATGGGTTTACCATGGCAATGTTATCTTTATCATCAATCATCACGATACC
This sequence comes from Paenibacillus sp. DS2015, assembly GCF_050433705.1. Taxonomy (NCBI): domain Bacteria; kingdom Bacillati; phylum Bacillota; class Bacilli; order Caryophanales; family Paenibacillaceae; genus Paenibacillus; species Paenibacillus sp. DS2015. The sequence goes on from NZ_JBNPWS010000004.1 coordinate 25,863, forward strand.
GCCGGTCATGTTATCCAATACACTTTGTAGTAAATCCTCATTATCTTGAATAATCTTCAATTGTGTCTGGAGACTATCCGCCATAATATTGATTGCATGAGATAATTGCCCTACTTCATCATGCCTTTCCACTTTAACGCGAGCTGTATAATCCAGATGAGAGAAGCGTCTGGCGACCTTGGTTATTTTTTCGAGTGGAGAGGTAAGGCTGCCCGCCACACGGTAACTAACTATGGCTGCTACTGCGAATAATACGATTAGCCATACGGCTACAAGCGTCCAGGCACGTCTCATGCCCTCATCCACGGATTTCAAACTTACAGACAATCGAATATACCCATCATATAGATTACCCGATTTAACAGGTGCAGCTACATATAACATGTCTTGTCCTAGTGTAGAGCTGTATCTAATTGAGTATCCAATATTCTTCTTATCTGCTGATTGAATCTCTTTTCGTCCTTTATGATTATCCATTTGATCCGCATTACTCTCAGAATCACCAATGACATCACCATTGTGATCAATAAACGTTACCCTAGAGTTCGTTTGATCACCAATTTTCCGAGCCTCAGTTGAATAATATTGTACAGCTTCCTCCCCCACGATAGAGTGGAACTCAAATGTGCTACTCAGAAGCATAATTTCCCTGTACATATTATCTTCAAGCACTTCGATATGAGAATCTTTAAATACTTTACCCATCACTATACCGGCTCCAAGTATGGTTACTCCAATCATAATCATCAGAATAAACGTTAGCCTAGAACGAAAGGGTCTCATGTTATCATTCTCCCTTAGCTTAATTATTCGTTTCAATCGTCTTAACTGTCGGTTGTGAAACCGAATGCGATGGAACCCATTTCTTTACACAGGCATGAAAAAGAGTGGCTAACGGCTGTTGAACCATAATGCCTAGCACGACTGGAACAGATGCCTTGGGAGAAAAATAAGTCATCGCAATGACCATACCCAGTGATATATTACGCATGCCAGAAGCATAAGATAGGGTTATTTTTATTTCTCTAGAAGGCTTACGTAATAGGTTCGATCCATAGAAGCCTAGAATGTAACTTAATCCAACCACAAGCACAACGGAAGGGATCACAAGCACCATATCATGCTTTAACTGTGTCACGTGAGGGGCAATAGCAGCAGCATTCAACATAACAACCGCAGTGAATCCAAGTTTGGACAAAGGAATGGCTATAGGAGCCGTCTTCTCCTTAAGCTTACCACGAGATATTTCATATAACGTAACGCCAACCACGGTGGGAAGAACAACAATGACTAGCAGATCTTTCATTAACTTCACGCTGTCAAATGTAATCTGTGTGCCAAAGAAAGCTTCGATAAGTCCTGGAACCACTAACAAACTTAATGCAGAATCCAGCACTACCATGGCTAACATGAGAGGAACATGTCCATGGGATAGTCCCACCCATAACACAGAGGAAACGCCGAGCGGAATAATCGTAAACAGGACTAAGCCTACCGTGTAATCCGAGTGAGCTCCGAATGATAGCCAACCTATCCCATAAGCTAACAATGGGGCAACCCCATGACTTAATATAATGGTTAATATCATAGGTGCCGGTCGTTTCACCACCCATTTCAGATGCTCAATCCCACAGCCAAGAGCCATAACGAACGTGACATAACCAAATATATAAGGAGACCACGAAACGAAGGGCATTAGCCAATGACTTAATATAAATCCAATAATAAGCGATGCTGGAATAATGAGAAACATATATTTTTCGTAGCCCTTACTAAAAGACAACCCCCAACTTCTCACGAACTTCATCATCCTTTCTCATGCTGTTTATGTATTCATCATCATTTCTTCTACTGTAGTATAATAGCACATCATTAATCGAGTCACTTGTACAGCATTGTATTATTCCGATTCAAAATAGACCCTAACCATACTTCATGGTCAGGGTCTCTATTGGGTTAATCCTGAGTTATTCTACTCTGTAAATACTATCCGTTCACAACTTCCCCGCCATTCACATGCATAACTTGTCCACTAACATAAGAAGAATCATCAGATGCTAAATAGACATAAGCCGGTGCTAATTCCTCGGGTTGTCCAGGACGCTTCATAGGCTGCGTTGATCCGAATTCACTCACCTTTTGCTCATCAAATGTAGATGGAATGAGCGGCGTCCAGATTGGACCCGGAGCTACGGCGTTCACACGAATACCTTTTTCGATAACATTCATTGAAAGAGCCCGTGTGAAGCTTACGATAGCTCCCTTCGTTGAGGAGTAGTCGATGAGTGTAGGATTGCCTTTGTATGCTGTAATTGAAGCCGTATTAATAATTGTACTGCCCTTCTTCAGATGCGGCATCGCAGCCTTAGTTAGAAAGAACATACTAAATATATTAGTACGGAATGTGCGCTCTAATTGTTCCTTACTAATATCTTCAATACGACCTTGAGGATGTTGTTCGGCTGCATTATTCACCAACGTATCTAGTTGGCCTAATTCTTCAATCGTTTGCTTTATAGACGATTTACAGAAATCTTCATCTCCAATATCACCTGCTATTAATAAGCATTTGCGACCTTCCTGTTCGACTTGACGCTTCGTTTCCTTCGCATCGTCATGCTCATTTAGATACATGATTGCTAGATCTGCGCCTTCCTTGGCAAAAGCAACCGCTACCGCTCGGCCAATGCCGCTATCTCCGCCTGTAATTAAAGCGACTTTACCTTTTAGCTTACTTGCAGCCTTATACTCTTTGTCCTCATACTGCGGACGTGGATTCATCTTACTCTCAATTCCGGGCTGCTCATTCTGATGCTGCGGAGGTAAGGTCTTCTTCGTAGGTTGGTTGGCTGGCATGTTTCAATCTCCTTTCATATGCATACTAATTTAGGATGGCATAAGTGAGGTTTAATATACTTACCAACTCAAATTCCATAGATGACTAATCCAGCCTTATTTCCTATATATCAGGAAATTGGGCATAAAAAAAAGACCGTCCTAAGATCTTATAGACCGACTAGGACTGTCCTTTAATTCCCCAATAGAGGTTGCTCAAAAAATCGAGTTTTTGTACTCACACTTATACTATAATCCAAATTCCAAATAATGTACTAAATGACTTGGTTAAATACCATGAAATATACCATAGCTAGCATACACACTGCGACGATAGTACTCATAGTACGTAGTTTACCTGTTTCTACTGCAATGCTTTTATTTTGCTTAATCCCTGCAATAGCTGACTTTAACGGTTTGCTCATCATGCCACTTACAGCAAATAGAGCAACTAATAATACGAATACAACAATCATCCATACAACCGTGTAATTACCCTTAGATATCATATAACCGCCCGAAATGAACTGCACCAATAGTCCAATTTGAGCAATCACATTCAAGCTACGAATTGCGACAGCGCTTCCTTCTTGAGCAGGCAACGACAACTTAGAGATTTTCGCAACTACGAATGGTAATAGCAAATAGAAACCTACTGATAGTGCCCCCAAAATATGTACGAAATACATCACTGAATCCATATTTACGCCTCCTTATTTCTTTTATGTGATATCAATCACTTCTTATTATACTAAACTAATAAATAAAAGAAAAGAAACCTTCTCAGTCTAAAAATCGACCGAGAGGGTTTCACTACTTTAACTCTATGCACTTAGCACTTTAATGACATTCCGTACGGAGTCAGCAGATTTATCCAAGGCTGCTTTCTCAGATGATGTTAATTCTAATTCAAAGATTTTCTCGATACCATTACCGCCCAGAATACTCGGTACACCCATAAATAGGTTATCGTATCCATACTCTCCTTCAAGTAGAGCAATAACCGGTATAATTCGTTTCTTATCCTTCAATACCGCTTCTGTCATTTGTACGAGCGAAGCAGCTGGAGCATAATATGCGCTTCCGTTTCCTAGAAGATTGACGATTTCCCCGCCACCCACACGCGTTCGTTGAACAATGGCTTCGATACGTTCTGCACTAATTAGTGTGTCAATTGGAATCCCTCCAACACTGGAATAGCGTACAAGAGGTACCATATCATCCCCGTGACCCCCAAGAACAAAACCACGTACATCTTCTACAGAAACATTAAGTTCTTGTGCAATGAACGTACAATAACGAGCCGTATCTAGCACACCGGATTGTCCGATAACGCGATTCTTAGGAAATCCTAACGCTTGATAAGCTACATAAGTCATAGCATCAACGGGATTACTCAGAATAATCACAATGGAGTTCGGTGCATAGGTCTTGATGTTCTCACAGACTGACTTCACGATTCCAGCATTAATATTGACTAGGTCGTCCCGGCTCATGCCTGGCTTACGAGCAACACCCGCTGTAATAATAACGACATCAGAATCAGCGGCATCCTCATAATTGGAAGTCCCTGTGATCTGACTGTCAAATCCCTGTACAGGACTCGCTTCCATCAGATCCAGTGCCTTACCTTTAGTTGGATTCTCAAGTGCAGGAATATCAATGAGTACAACATCGCCTAATTCCTTCTGTGCTAACATTAGTGCTGTCGTTGCACCGGTGAATCCGGCACCTACTACTGAAATCTTATTCCGTTTCAAACCCATGAGTCATTTAGCCCCCTAGATTACATATTGTTAATGACTTCGTTTGCGAACTCCGAACACTTCACTTCTGTTGCGCCTTCCATTTGACGGGCGAAGTCATAAGTAACTGTCTTCTTGTTAATCGATGTTTCCATTCCTTTATAGATAAGGTCAGCAGCTTCTTGCCATCCCAAATGTTCAAGTAACATAACTCCGGATAGAATAACAGAACCTGGATTCACAAGGTCTTTATCCGCATATTTCGGTGCAGTACCATGCGTAGCTTCAAAAATGGCATGCCCTGTTACATAGTTGATATTTGCTCCTGGAGCGATACCAATACCACCAATTTGTGCTGCTAGTGCGTCGGATAAGTAATCTCCGTTCAAGTTAAGTGTAGCAATAACGTCGAAGTCCGTAGGACGTGTAAGCACTTGTTGTAAAGCGATATCTGCAATCGCATCTTTCACGATGATCTTGCCCGCTTCTTCTGCTTCCTTCTGAGCCGCATTAGCTACCGCTTCGCCGTCTTTTTCCTTAATGATGTCATATTGAGCCCAAGTGAATACTTTATCGCCAAACTCTTGTTCAGCCACTTCATATCCCCAGTTCTTAAATGCACCTTCGGTAAACTTCATGATGTTACCTTTGTGTACTAGTGTAACTGTTTTGCGGTTATGCTCGATTGCATATTCAATTGCTGCGCGTACAAGACGCTTAGATCCTTCTTTAGATACTGGCTTGATCCCAATACCAGATGTTTCCGGGAAGCGAATTTTGTTTACTCCCATTTCATCTTGTAGGAACTTAATCACTTTCTTAACTTCTTCCGAACCTTCTTGATACTCTATACCTGCATAAATATCCTCCGTATTCTCACGGAAAATAACCATATCCACAAGTTCAGGGCGTTTCACTGGAGACGGAACACCTTTGAAATAACGTACAGGACGTAGACATACATACAAGTCTAGCTCTTGGCGCAACGCCACGTTCAAGGAGCGTATTCCCCCACCAATAGGTGTTGTTAGAGGTCCTTTAATCGCTACGATATATTCACGGATTGCTTCAAGTGTATCATTCGGTAGCCATTCTCCATAATTATTAAATGCCTTTTCACCAGCAAAAACCTCATACCAAGCAATCTTCTTAGAACCACCATAGGCTTTATCTACAGCTGCATCCAGAACGCGCTTGGAAGCTTTCCAGATGTCACGGCCTGTGCCGTCACCTTCGATAAATGGAATGATCGGGAAATTAGGAACTTTCAGTACCCCATCTTGAATTTCAATCTTGTCTCCCTCAGTAGGAAGTTCGTACTTTTCAAGTTTAAACATATTAAATAAATTCCTCCTTAAAAGTTTTATTTATCATTGCAAGACATGCCTGCTCTTGTCATTCTATCTTAAATTTAACGTAACTCCATAGGAATATATTTTTGGTCTGACAAACCTACGTATTCTGCACGTGGACGAATAATACGATTATCTACCCATTGTTCCAAGATATGTGCGGTCCATCCGGATACACGACTAATAGCAAATATCGGTGTAAACAGCTCACGCTCGATACCTAACTGAGTGTACACAGACGCGGAATAGAAATCAACGTTAGGTCTCAATCCCTTTTGGTTCGTTATCATTTCATCGATCTTTATAGACATGTTATATAGATTCATATTTTCTTTCATTTCACCAAGCTCACGCGACATTTGCTGAAGATGCTTAGCACGTGGATCTCCGTTTTTGTATACACGATGACCAAATCCCATAATCTTCTCGCGATTGTCTAACTTTTGTTGAATATAGCTCTCAACCTGATCAACGGTTCCGATCTCTTCAAGCATCTTCATAACGGCTTCATTAGCTCCACCGTGTAGAGGTCCTTTGAGTGCTCCAAGAGCCGATGTAACACCCGAATAAATATCAGAGAGTGTAGCTACAGTAACACGTCCAGCAAAGGTAGAAGCATTAAGCTCATGATCGGCATGTAATACTAGCGCTTGATCTAAAGCCTTTATCGAAGTCTCATCTGGTAGCTCGTCTCTAAGCATGTAGAGGAAGTTCTCCGCAATGGTTAACCCCTTCTTAGGAGCTACGGGTTCCTTACCTTGGCGAATACGAGAAAGTGCAGCAATAATCGTTGGCAATTGCGCTTGCAATTTAATAGCCTTCTTCTCATTGGCTTCACGGCTCATATCGTCTGCTTCTTCGTCATACAAGGCAAGTGCAGATACAGCTGAGCGAAGCGCTGCCATTGTATTTGCATCTTTAGGGTATAACTTTATTTGTTCAATAAGGTGCTGAGGAATCGGAGCATAGGTATCCAGATCCTGCTGTAATTTCTGTAATTCAGCAGCGCTAGGCAATTTACCGAACCACAATAAATAAGCTACTTCTTCAAAGCTCGCATGTTCCGCAAGGTCATCTATATCTATGCCTCGGTATGTAAGAACACCATCCACAATTGAACTAATGGAAGAAGTTGCGGCTACAATGCCTTCCAATCCTTTGGTAGCTGTCATCGTACATCTCTCCTTTTGTAAAAACGGAATTTAAACGAGGACTCAATAACCATGAAAACATTTACATTTTAATATATTAAAATTGCTGCCAAACGATGGAACCTCTAATTATCATACTGGATTTTGTCTGATATGTGAACATTGAAGTCGCCTTTTATCGCATTAAATTGTTTTATCGTTACTATAAATATTTTTTTGTAACCCTTTTCAATAGAATAGATTGAACAATAAATTTGTATTTTTACATTCATTTTAATTTGTTATATAATTCCAATTAAAAAGGAGGGTGATTCGTGGACAAAGTGATGACCAAACGGATTTTAAGAGGGATATGGGTATGTGTAGCTGCTGTTAGTTTAGGATTCGCCATTTACTGGCTTCTCCCTCTGTTATACCCCTTCGTGATCGCTTGGTTTATCGCTTATCTCATCCATCCGTTGGTGAGCTTTATCCACCGCAGAATAAAACTTCCACGATGGCTAGCTGTCATCATCTCTATATTCATTACCTTTGGAGGGGCTATCCTCATTTTATCTGCAGCAGTGACACGAATAGTTAAAGAATTAATCGGATTAAGCCAGACCTTTGATTTACACACCGATACATGGCGGGACTTTTTTACCTCATGGACAGATAACGCCCATATTCAGGGTATCATAGAGCAAATTAATAATTTCTACACCGACAATCCCAACTATCAGAACGCTATCAATACTAACATTAGTAAAACGACACAAACGGTTGGTACAGCAGTAACAGACTTTATCACAGGATTTTTTAATATAGTGCTTGGATTCATCTCAGCTTTACCATCTATGGGAACTATTCTGGTCATCATCCTTCTCGCCACCTTTTTTCTCAGCAAAAACTGGGATCAACATAATGCGAGACTCATTGGTTTAGTACCGCCGAGAGTACGCAAACCGATTAGCGAGATTTGGAGTGATCTCAAAAAAGCATTTCATGGATACATTCGGGCACAGCTTATTCTCATTTCGATCACCGCTGTAACTGTGATGACCGGACTCCTTATTCTCAGGGTTCCCTCAGCATTTACCATTGGCCTCATGATCGGTCTGGTCGATTTATTACCGTATCTAGGTGTAGGTATTGTATTAGTTCCTTGGGCCATTTACACGCTTCTGAGCGGAAATATGATTCTAGGTATCGGATTATCTATTCTTTATCTAGTCATAATGGTTGTTCGACAGATTATGGAGCCCAAAGTTCTAGCAAGCAGCGTAGGTCTGGATCCTTTGGCAACACTTATTGGCATGTTCGTCGGACTTAAGTTATTCGGGGTATTGGGCCTATTAATAGGCCCTGTGATTATCATAATTATCAATGCTTTCAATAGTGCCAATGTGTTTAGAGATCTTCGTAATTATATTGTTGGGGGAAGATTACGATAACGTGAAAGTAAATGAACTCTTACAGTCTCCGGTGAATTGTCATCTTACCACTATCCATTTTTTTCTTGATCCATTTCAGAACGATAAAGCGATACAACGGCCGAGTAAGTGGGAATACCATCGTAAATCCGATGATATCAGTCACAAACCCAGGTAACACTAACAAGAGCCCTCCTATAAAAACACACAATCCATCTACCGCATTTCTACCCGGGATTTGACCCGAATTCATCTGAGCCCTAGAATTTTCAAGTACCTTACGGCCTTCAAAACGCATCATCACAACTCCGATTGCTGAGGTCATAATCGTCAACAATAGTGTGTTAGTTCCTCCAATTCTATCTGCAACCCAGTTGATTCCAAATATTTCAACCGCTGGGATCATAATGATGGCTAATACGATCCATTTCAACATGAGGATTCCTCCCTTACTTAAGTCCGTATAACAAATCATAACGTTTCCAGAGGTAATTTTCCACTCGGCTCATCGAAGGCACCCTATCATGTCGAAAAAGCTCATTTGAAAGACGCCCCATACAGTCTGTAGATAGCACATATACGTTTTAGAATTCAAAAAAAAGTAGCCCCCATTGGGCTACTTTTTTACATATCTAACTGTATTTCAACAGTAAATTTAAGTTTATCCTAGACTACGCTGATTTTGACAAGGTTCGTGGAACCTGAACGACCAAGCGGAACACCAGCTGTAATGACAACTAGATCGCCTTCTTTAACAAGACCGGAATCAAGGCCACCCTTAAGAGCATAGTCAAACATTTCATCCGTTGTAGAAGCTAGCAAACCTTTAACTGGAGTAACTCCCCATGTAAGAGCCAAACGACGCATTGTACGGTCTTCTGTCGTTACAGCAATAATAGGCGCTTCAGGACGATATTTCGATACAACACGAGCCGTATGGCCTGTCTCTGTTGAAGAGATAATCGCCTTAGCGTGCAAGTCTAATGCTGAAATAGCAACAGATTGGCTGATTGCTTCCGTGATTGTTGTTTCTTGAGCAGTACTTTGTTTCAAGAAAAGATCACGGTAGTTAAGTGCAGATTCTGCTTTCTCAGCAATGCGGGACATTGTCAATACAGATTCAACCGGATATTTACCAGCAGCTGTTTCACCAGACAACATGATAGCGTCAGTTCCATCAAAAATAGCATTGGCTACGTCACTCGCTTCAGCGCGAGTAGGACGTGGGTTGCGTTGCATGGAATCCAACATTTGGGTAGCCGTGATAACAGGCTTTCCTGCACGGTTGGATTTTTGAATCATGCTCTTCTGTACCAAAGGTACTTCTTCAGCTGGAATTTCAACCCCTAGATCTCCACGTGCAACCATTAAACCGTCAGAAGCTTCTAGAATTTCATCTAGATTATCGACACCTTGTTGGTTCTCAATCTTAGAAATAATATGAATGTGACCTGCATTGTGACGGTTCAACAATTCGCGAATTTCAAGAACGTCAGAAGCTTTACGAACGAAAGAAGCCGCAATAAAATCGATGTCTTGTTCGATACCAAAAATGATATCATTAGCATCTTTCTCTGTAATACCTGGCAGAGAAATGTTAACACCGGGTACGTTAACGCCTTTTTTGCTCTTAATCGTACCTCCATTGACAATACGGCATTTAATTTCAGTTCCCTGAACTTCTACAACTGTCAGACCAATCAAACCGTCATCGATAAGAATAGTTGAACCTGCTTGTACATCTCCTGGAAGTTCAGAATAAGTAATCGAAAGACGATCTTTGTCTCCCAAAATTTCTTCCGTTGTCAGGGTGATGTATTCATCCTGTACCAGTTCAATCGGCTCTACTGCAAGCTTACCTGTACGAATTTCTGGGCCTTTAGTATCAAGCAGGATGGCAACAGTCTTGCCTAGTTCCTTACATGCTTGACGAATGACTTTGATACGATTTCCGTGTTCTTCAAAGTCACCATGAGAAAAGTTCAGGCGAGCTACATTCATGCCAGCTAGAATCAATTTTTTGGTGTTTTCTAATGACTCACTAGCAGGACCGATAGTACATACAATTTTAGTTTTGCGCATTAAGGATTTTCCTCCGTTTTTGTGTTATCTCTCTTTATCATCTTTTCAACTATTAAATTTACTACAGAAACATCAATTTGTATAGGAAATTTGTCATACTACTCATTAATTAAAGGCTGAGGATCAGTCGGATCTGTGGGTAAGGTCTGTTCAAAAGCGAACTTACCTAACTTGCGGAATTTAAGATATCTATCTTCCTTCAGTTCCTCTGTATCCATCGTGGAGAGCTCTTCCAGATGGCGAGTTAGGCTACTTTTAATTGCATCCGCTGTTACGACATAGTCCCGATGTGCTCCGCCTTGAGGTTCAGGAATAATATCTTCAATCACTTCAAGTTGAAGCAAATCTTGAGCCGTAATTTTCATGGCTTGTGCTGCTTGATCAGCTCGAGTAGCATCCTTCCAAAGGATCGAAGCTGCTCCATTAGGAGAAATAACAGAATAGATCGCATGCTCTAGCATCAGCACACGGTTGCCCACAGCCATGGCAAGGGCTCCACCACTTCCACCTTCACCAATAATCACACAAATAACAGGCACGCCTAAAATCGACATTTCCCGTAAATTTTGCGCTATGGCCTCAGATTGACCTCTCTCTTCAGCAGTATTCCCAGGATACGCTCCCTTAGTATCAATAAAAGTAATAATCGGGCGCTTAAACTTGTCCGCTTGCTTCATAAGCCGAAGTGCTTTTCTAAAGCCTTCGGGGTGTGCGCTTCCAAAGAAACGGGCAATATTCTCCTTCGTATCCTTGCCTCGCTGTTGTCCGATAACCGTTACAGGAATATCATTCAGTTTAGCGATTCCTCCAACAATAGCTAAGTCATCCCCAAACATTCTATCCCCATGTAACTCAATAAAGTCCGTAAATATGAGTTGCATTAAGTCTAGCGATGTTGGACGTTGTTGATGTCTTGCGAGATGCATTTTTTGAGGTGCGGAAATTTGTGAATAAATTTCTTTCTCAAGCACGCTATATCGTTCTTCTAGCCTGGTAATCTCATCCGTGAAATCAATTTCTTTTTCTTGCCCGAATGTCTTTAGTTCATCAATCTTCTTGCGCATTTCGAGTAGAGGTAATTCAAAAGGCAACTCTCCTGCCATTTAAATACCCCCTTTCAAACAATGAAATTCCAAAAGATTTGCGAGCATTGCACGCATCTCTTTCCGGTGAGTCACTAAATCCAATTGGCCGTGAGCCAAATTATATTCCGCTGTTTGGAAGTCGTCTGGAAGTTTTTGACGAATGGTCTGTTCAATAACACGTCGTCCTGCAAAGCCAAATACAGCCCCTGGCTCCGCGATATTAATGTCACCAAGCATAGCAAAACTAGCAGACACGCCTCCCGTTGTGGGGTCAGTGATAACAGAAATATAAAGCCCTCCCTGTTCATTAAAACGTGCAAGCGCCGCACTTGTCTTGGCCATTTGCATTAGGCTGAGTATGCTCTCCTGCATTCTAGCACCACCAGATGTTGAGAAAATAATGAGTGGAAGTTGTCTTTCAGTAGCTGCCTCAATAGCACGGGTAATCTTCTCCCCAACTACTGAACCCATACTTCCACTGAAAAAGTCAAAGCTCATAACTGCCACAATAACAGCGTATCCTGAAAGAGTCCCTTGTCCCGTAATGACTGCTTCTCGCAGACCCGATTTCATCGCCTGCTCTTCAAGCTTAGTCGCGTAACCTGGGAACTGAAGTGGATCTACAGAGATCATATGGCTATCAAACTCTTCAAATCCTTCTGGATCTAGCGTGATCTGAATCCGTTCTATAGCATTTAGACGCATATGATAGCCACAGGTAGCACAAACCTTCAAATTCTTCTCCAGTTCTTTACTGTACTGGATTGTGCCACACTTACTACATTTGCTCATAAGACCTTCCGGAACTTCCCGTTTTGGACGTTCGCCTTCTACGTTACTATCCCGTCCCATACGTTCTGAAGGAATGGTCGCGTATTTTCTTTTCTTCTGAAATAAGTCTTTAAACACACCACTACACCTCTCCAGCCGTTAATTTGTTGGCCGTTCTTTCCCTTAAATCTTTATTATACACAATTCTAAGAATCCTATAAATATCGCTACGGTTGCAAAATCGAATTTAGCACTTCCTGAACTTCCTCTAGTTCTCCAGAAGGAACCAAAATCTCAAATTGTTGTTTGGACAGGTTGATAGGACGGCTCTGAACCAAAAATCCTTCTTCTGTTAACTTGGTCTGAATCCTATCCGCAACCTTAGCGGTAGGCGCGATGTAGATTACCGTCCACAATTCAAATGCCCCCTAATCTCATTTTTTCAAGCTCATATAATGAACTCATGATACCATAATTATCTTTTTTTCCGCAACAGAGAAGACCTAATTCAGGCCTGTTTCAACATCATCAGATATTAAATATAGGGTCGCCCCTTCATATCGATGTGCAATTCGCGCTGAAGCAGCAGCAGCCAAACCAGCCACCAAATCATCTAAAAATACATGAATCTCATCTTTTTTACTGTTTAGTCTATCAATAATGCCTACTTTTTCTTTATCTAAATAACCAAAACTTGTAAGTCCAATCATCCCATACACATTAATAATACCGAGGGCCAACGTTTCATCAACGCCATAAAGGGGTTCATCCGCTTCCATGATGGATTGAAGAGGCTGTGGCAGTAGCTTACGCTCTGCTAGCTGATCGAGGGCAATTCCTGTATACAGTGTATATTGTACTTCACGTTTATTTAGGACTGATTTCACGCTGAGCAAACATTCTTCTACCGTTAACTGTGGATGATACACAATCTGAAGTCTATATACGATCTCCGCTATATCCTCAATGGTAACTCCTCTAGATTTAAGCATAGCTTCAGCTATTGCATATGACATAGTCATTCCTCCCGTAAGTATCTCATTTGGAAACACCTATTACTAGATTTGTCCACTGTGAGTATGTTGTCCTTAGGTGTTCCTAAGTGTATGCGAGAGGGGTCTGAAATGTTCATATTATATTCAAAATCAGTATTGGCGTAGCGCCCAATCATTATCGTTACTTTATTCGTACCGTTCCTTCACCTAACATTTGTTCCATCTCATGGATCAGTTGCTTAGAAGGTTCGATACGATATTGATCACTAAGCGCCAGCAACTTCTGACTTTGTTCATAAAATAGTACTGTCGCTACAGAACCAGGATGCTGCTGGAGTAACTTCTTCAAGCGTGTAAGTAGCTCAGGGTTCTCTGCCTGCGCTTCAATCTTAACAAATACACGTTGTTCTACAGCCGTATTTTTCTGTTCTTTCACAGTGTTAGTTGTAGCTTGTGTGGCAGGAGTCTCGACAGAACCACCCTTAGTAACATTCTCCGTAACTGGTCTGTTATTAGAATTAGAGCTAGCTTTAACTACCCTATCCTTAACTCTTGATTGCGCAGAGGACGTCGTCTTTCCAGATGGAGCTGTTCCCGCTGTGCGAGTAGACGCCCCCCGTTTCACCAATTGCTGAAAGGCCGTTGCATCTAGTGGCACTACTTCTTCTGCCAGCAACTTAAAGCCCTCATCTTGTTGCTGCACTCTAGCACGCAATCCAAGCAAAGCCCCTTTCTCAACCCATGCCGCGCTCTTCTTCCATATTTCAGGAAAAAGAACCACTTCACAGCGCTCAATCTGGTCTTCCATATCCATGAACGCCATCGCTTTGCCTTGCTTCGTCATAATAACCTTGGTCGAGACGACCATGCCTGCCACAATGACTCTGGAATCATCGGGCACTTCACTAAGATCCATTAAGCGATCTACGCCCGCTTCATTTATTTGAAGATCATAATCATCCAAAGGATGTCCTGAAAGGTATAGTCCGAGTAATTCACGTTCCAACTCGAGCTGCTGTCCCGCACTAAATACAGGAATATCAGGATATTCAATATTCCAATTCGCACTTTCCACGAAATCAAACAATTGAATTTGTAAGTCATCTCGTTCTTTACGCCATTTCAAAGCGGCATCGACGGTTTCATCCAACATGGCAAGAAGCTGTGCTCTATGTCCAGGTAACGTATCGAATGCACCTGCCTGAATTAAAGATTCAATGACACGTTTATTACATACGCGCAGATCAATACGACGACAGAAATCCATCATACTCTCGAATGGCTTCTCTTCTCTAATAATGATTATATTCTCAACAGCTTGCGTACCCACATTCTTGACGGCACCTAGTCCGAATCGAATATGTCCAGGTCCCGGGGTGAAGAGTACACCACTTTCATTCACATTGGGTGAGAGAACGCCAATCTCCATTCGGCGACACTCCAGCACATATTCAGCAACTTTACGATGACTCCCCATTACAGCAGTCAACATAGATGCCATAAACTGGACTGGATAATGTGCTTTTAGATAAGCCGTCTGGAATGCCAATACACCATATGCAGCAGCATGTGCACGTGGAAAGCCATAATCAGCAAACCTGACGATCATATCATATACACGGTTAGCTTCTTCTTCCACATATCCCTGATTTAGGCTTCCTTCTACGAAGTGACCTCGTTCTCGGTCAAGCACTTCACGTTTCTTTTTAGATACAGCACGTCGCAACAGATCCGATTCACCCAGCGAGAAACCAGCCATTAGAGAAGCGATCTGCATAATCTGCTCTTGGTAAACGATGATGCCATAGGTATCCTTTAGAATAGGTTTTAAATCTTCATGCGGATACTCCACTTCAAGTAACCCGTGCTTGGCCTGAATATATTTAGGAATGAACTCCATCGGACCCGGACGGTACAACGCTAGCACAGAAATGATATCTTCAAATTCTGTGGGCTTTAGATCTTTCAATACACGTCTCATTCCGCTAGATTCAAGCTGAAATACCCCTGTCGTATCTCCATGCCCCAGCATATTATATGTGAGTGTATCATTATCGGGAATTTGGTCGAAATCAGGGACATTTCCTGTCATTTCTTTAATCCATCGCATGGACCGCTCAATAATAGAGAGTGTTCTTAATCCTAGAAAGTCCATTTTCAACAACCCGATACTCTCCAGATGTTCCATTGAATATTGGGTTAAGGCGGTCTTTTCGCTGCCGACTTGCAGAGGGACCACATCCGTCAAAGGATCCCGAGAGATCACGACACCTGCGGCATGCGTTGAAGCATGGCGTGGCATCCCTTCAACCTTCATAGCCATATCCAGCATACTGCCAACTCTGCCTCCCGCATCATGAAGCTTCTTGAGCTCTACGCTCAACTCCATGGCACGAGCAATATGAATACCCAATTGATTCGGAATAAGCTTAGCCGCTCTATCTACCTCGCCATAGGGAACATTCAATACTCGTCCTACGTCTCTTACCGCAGCCTTCGCTGCCATCGTTCCGAATGTAATAATCTGAGCTACGTGATCTTTCCCATATTTATCAACGACGTACTCGATCACTTCATCGCGCCGCTCATCACTGAAATCAATATCAATATCAGGCATGCTGATTCGTTCAGGATTAAGAAAACGTTCGAAGAGTAAGTTATATCTCATAGGGTCAACATTCGTAATCTGAAGCACATAGGCCACAAGACTTCCCGCTGAGGAGCCCCGTCCAGGACCCACAGCAATCCCTTTTTTATGCGAATAGGATATAAAGTCCCACACAATAAGGAAGTAATCCGCAAATCCCATGTTCTCAATGACTCCAAGCTCATAGGATAGACGTTGCTCAAGCTCTGCCCTACTCTCCGCCTCGTTCCAACGAATAGTTCCTTGATACCTTTGCTCAAGTCCCGCTAGACACAGATTACGTAAATACATCGCTGAAGTTAGGCCATCAGGGATCGGATTATATTCAGGTAAAATATATTTGCCAAATTCAAGCTCTAAATGACACTTATCCGCTATTACTAGCGTGTTATCAATAGCCCCCCGAATATGCGGAAACAAGCGGGACATCTCCTCCCCACTTTTGAAATATAACTGATCTGTAGGTATTCTTAGTCGATCCTCATCCTCAACGTTCTTGCCAGTACCGATGCAGATTAACACATCTTGCATTTCCGCATCCTCACGCTGTAGATAATGCACATCGTTCGTCGCTACGAGCTGTATTCCTGTCTCTTCACTGAGTTGAACTAAGCTGGGATTCACTCTTTTCTGCTCAGGTAATCCATGATCCTGTAACTCAAGGTAGAAATCTTCGCCAAAAATCTCTTGGTAACGCAAGGCCGCCTTACGTGCCTCCTCGTACCTACCATGCAATAAATGTTGAGGAACTTCTCCTCCCAGACATGCACTAAGACAAATAATACCTTCGCTATAATTCCTAAGCGATTCTAAATCTATTCTAGGTTTATAATGAAAACCTTCTAAATGCCCAATAGAGCATAATCTCATTAAATTGCGGTAACCGATCTCGTTCTTGGCTAACAATATTAAGTGATGAATAGGTTGATCCTTACGGCTGCCTCGTTCTTTACGTGATCCTGAAGTGAAATAGACTTCACAACCAATAATAGGCTTAATCCCCTTGGCCTTGCATGCTTTGTAGAACGGAACAGCGCCATACATGACTCCGTGATCCGTCAATGCCAGTGTCGTCATCCCGTAATCTACAGCTTGCTGCACGAGGTCTGTTATCCGTGCGGCTCCATCCAGGAGGCTATATTCACTATGAACATGAAGATGAACAAAAGAAGCCATGTCACTCCTCCATTTCGCTGATAGTTCAATTTCTTTCTCTTATTTTATCATAATCCACTAGGTAGCGCCCATAGAATAGAATATTAAGATCACTCGGACAGGCGGTATGAGTAACCTTCCGCACTAGGAAAGGGGAACGATTCATGAGCACTTTTTTAACCAAAGCCATATTGGACTTCTTCATTGCCTTCGGCATTGTATTCGGAGGAGCCATGTTGGGTGGTATAGGGGCCGTAGCTTCTCTGCAGCCTCCTACACACACCATGCTCGATATAGCGGATCGTATTAAAATATGGGCGTTAGCTGCCGCTGTGGGCGGAACCATTGATCCCATGCGCGTCATTGAAAGCAATTTTTTGGGAGGAAACCTATCTCCAGCAATCAAACAGATTCTCTATCTCCTATTTGCTTTTCTAGGTGCACATATGGGCAGTGAATTAGTGAAGTGGATATGTAATGGTAGGGATTAGAAATGCGAGTTCCCCCATTTAAGCGATTCCGCCCCTTTTCACAGTTGGCGTCTATCTTTGTATTAGGTATGGTCATCGGAAGTGTTATGTATAATGGCATATTTCATGCTAGTTATAATAATCTATGGCTCAAATATCAAGATTTAAGAATTCAAATAGAGCAGTACGAAGAAGATATTAAAACTTTAAAGAAATATAATAAGCAACAAACAGTGATCAAAGAAATTAGAGCTCGCGCTGAGCAGCAAGACCCCCCACTAGATTCTATTGTTGTAAAAGAGATTCTACTCAAGCTCAGCAACGACTTGGACGTATTAAGGGGACGTAGTGTATTCGAAATTGACACAGATAACAAAATCACAAGATCTTTACTGAATGGAAAAATCTACACAGTGCGTGATAAAGAATATGAAATTCAGATCAAAACCATGCTGATCTTGGAAGGTGTATTACAAGTTTGGGTCGAAATAACTGTTTCTGTACGTTCCTAGCTTAATCGTGATAAAATAATAAATAAATTTAACGATGATCTAAGGAGAGCCACATGATATGATTACTGTTATTAAATATCTATTGTTTATATTATTAATTGCCTCTTGTGCCACTTCAGCATACTTTAGTCTTCGTTCACGCCGTTCTTCAAATCCTACAGAGCGCGGGATGTATGGTGCGCAGATGAATATCCTTATGGGTGTTATGCTCGTTATTCTGTCCATTATTTTCATGTTTATATTCAAAGGCTCAACGCCAGCTATTATTGTTGAGGCCTTATTCCTGATCCTAGGTGCCTTTAATATCTTCGCGGGTATTCGAAATCGTGGCTTCTATGCGAATCAGAAAACGAATATATAAGGTAGAGGTCCATCAACATCTCATCACGTGCTAAAAAGCCCACATCGTTCCTAAATCAGGATGATGTGGGCTTTTTAGCGTTGGAATTTTATCCATGTTCAATCGACTGTAACATCATCACTGCCTTGGAAACGAGGCTATCTTGATGTGTAATTTCAATCTCCAACTTACAGGTCCGACGGCTCATTTCGAGTAGTCTAGGCATAATCACGATTGGATCTTCAATCTGTACGGGACGTACGAAGTATGTTGACATGTTATCCAGCACATAATCATTACCTGAAATATCCTTGGCAGACTTACAAGCTGCCTGTGTCATCACGCTAGATAACACACCCTCAGAGATTGTCCCTAAATTCGTTGCCATCTGGGGAGTTATAAATCCATGAAAAAACAACTGCCCTTCCATATCCCGTTCTTCACCCATACCATTCCATATCAGATGATCAAAGGTCTCACCCAGTTGTGGCTGCTGTTGAGCGTTTCTCATCGCCTGCAATACCTCTTTACGTAGAACCGTAGCTATTAATTTACGATTACGATCCACAATGGGTAAGAAATCAATACCCTCCCACATCATAATCTGAGCTGCCGATGCGAGCGATGTCTGCAAGCTTGTCGTAATGGGATTCCGAATCAGAACTTTCTCTATACTATGATCATCCGGTAGATCACTAACATCTCGTAAATTAACGATTCCAATCACGCGATTCCATTCATCTGTAACAGCGAATCTCTGTTCAGATGTCCGTTCTGCTAGTGCCTTGCATTCTGCAGTGGTACTTGATATTTTGAGAGAATTGAGTCTCGGCTTATTTCCAACAATATCTTCAACAATCATAATTTTCTTCTTAATTAATCGGTCAAATATCGCACGATTGATCATGGAGGCTACGGTAAATGTATCATGTCGAGAAGAGAAAATAGGTAATCCCAATTGATCGGCAAGCACTTTCACTTCACGACTGATTCCGAATCCACCCGTGATTAATACGCCTGCTCCTTGCTCCAACGCTAGCGAATGAGCATCATCACGATTACCCACGATCAACAGACTCCCTGCATCGATATAACGTACCATCGCATCAATTTTCATCGCCCCGATGACATATTTATGCAGGTTTTTGTGGAGTCCATCAGCACCCCCAAGCACTTGACCTTCTACAATATCTACCACATCTGCAAAGGTCAATTGCTCAGAAATATTACGAGGCTTCTTCTCAACCCGAACGGTACCAATACGCTCTTTCGTGATGACAATGCCAAGGTTCTCTGCTTCCTTGACTGCGCGATAAGCAGTTCCCTCACTGACTCCCATTTCTTTAGCCAGTTTGCGGACCGATATCTTCGTTCCCACTCTTAATCCTTCGATGTGCTGTAGCAACTGTTCATGCTTAGTAATCGTGTCGTCTCGGCTCTCCATCTGTTACACTCCCACCCTCAAATCTGTACTATACTGTACTCATTATATCATGTTATTCCTATAAAATACTAATGACAAAAAGCAGCTCTTTGAATTAAAAGAGCTGCTACAAATATCCATATAACAATGGCCGAAACCTCTTATACACTCTTACTTTTCTCAGGTTCTTCAGGCCAGCTCAATTGCCACTTTGCAAGCTTTGCCGCTCTAATCCGATCAAGTGCTTTCTTCTTCTCCTCATCTACGCCTAGAATGAAATGAAGATGAGCTCCAATCACCAAAAAAGCAAATAGCACCCATACGAAACCAAATGCGGCAATCCATCCACTACCTGTGCTAAAGGATAGATTCGGAATAGCATACAATAACATTCCTAATGCCAACAGCATGTACAAGAAATTCTTGAACTTCCCTTTCTTTTTCATCCACCATAACACTCCTTCATCTTGAATCTATATTTCTATTCTATGAAGAGTCCAGATGAAATATGAGAGAAGATTTACAAGAATAACAGAATCACATCTTACATCGTTGGTCCGTATACATGTTGAAGGCTATCTGAGATGATTTTGTTCACATCCTCAATGATGACACTAAGACGACGCTCAGCCTCGAACAATCGACGGATATTGAGGTTCAGTGTAAGGACATCAAACGTCTTCTCCATCTTTTCCATCTCTTCTGGTGAAGGCATATCTCCAGACATCATGCGTTGTTGAAGCTCCATCTGGCGCTCACGGAAATCCTCAAGCATTTTTTTTCCTTCAGGGTCTGTCTCAATTATGCTCATAGCAGAGCTAATTTCTGTAACCTCTTCGCTCTCTTTAAGTGCCTTAGCTAGATCATGTGCTTTGTCATAAATATTCATTCGTATATTTCCTCCTTTGAATTCCTCTTCATTTCGAAAAATGGTCAATCACCAAGGGATATATGTCCTCATATGATGAATTACATGCAATGTTCAGATACAGTCCATATCTGACTCAAGACATCAAGTTGTTGTTGGAAGGAGATCCACGATGTCCAAAAAAAAGATATCGGTCCATATGTTCAAACCGGGCATTGTGCAAGAACATACGATCTTGCTCGGCGAGAGGCTTATTAAACTGTGGAAGATTCCCACAAACCGCCCTCTGCAATTAGCATTTGGTTCCTTCAGACAGGAGATTATCGTCTCACCTATTCCTAAGTTCACGGGTATGAGGATCAGTACAACGTTATCTAGCCAAATGGGTATTCACTCTGCCCCCATTCTGAGAATCTCATATAACGCAGGAAGCCGGACGCTTCGTATAGGACCGCTAATCGGCGTCATGATCAGTCGTGATTACCCTGACACACCTGATAAACCATTTGGTTCCATCTCCCTGTTCTGTCGAGAACTGGTCAATGCCTGCAAGAAGCAAGGCGCCTATGTTTACTTTTTCACACCGGATCAGATCAACCCAAATCACAGCACAATTCAAGGCTGGATCTATGACAATGGCTGGCGTGTGACTGAAATGCCTATCGCAGATGTCGTGAACAACCGCTTGACTTCACGAAAATTAGAGAATAAATCAAGCGTACAGCATTTCATGAAAGAAGTAAAATCCTTGCACGGAGGCCATGTTTTTAATGAGAAATTTCTAGATAAGACTGAGGTTTTCGATTATTTAAAGCAAAACTCTTCTCTCACACGCTTTATGCCAGAGTCTTATTCCCTAAATGGTTATGAAGTGCTGAAAAAAATGTGCACTCGTTATCCTGTCGTATTTCTCAAGCCAGTTCGCGGAAGTCTCGGGAAGGGAATTATTCGTATTTCCAAACAACCTAACGGTACTTTTCATTCATTATCCACCAGTGTGGGCGGGACTCACAGGCAAATATATGCCAATCTTCCCAAGTTATTCTCCGGCATTTCAGGAAAAATGAAAAGTACACGGTATCAAATTCAACAAGGTCTCAATCTGATTGACCACGGTAAGCGTCCAGTCGATTTTCGAGCCTTAGTGCAGAAGAACGGATCAGGTAAATGGAATATCACGTCCATCGTAGCTCGAATAGCTGGCGGCAACCATTTCGTATCCAACTTAGCTCGAGGCGGAAGTCTCAGTAACGTGAAAGAAGCTGTTAATAAAAGTAATATGCCCTTAGCTTCCAAGAACTCAGCCTATGCCAATTTACATCAAGCCGCTTTACAAATAGCTACGGGCCTAGACACTCTCATCCCAGAGCATTTCGGTGAGCTAGGGATCGACCTAGCGATGGATACTACAGGGCGAATATGGTTGTTAGAGGTTAATTCTAAGCCATCTAAGAACGATAACACCCCCCTGAACGAACAAAAAATAAGACCTTCTGTCAGGCAGCTCATTCAGTATTGCTGTTATTTGTCAGACCTTTAAAGGAGACGGTCATGACTCCTACTATAATCGGCACGCTAGGGATTTACTGTTGTGGTAAACTCGGGGATCCTCCATTCACGGAGGAACAGTTCTGTCGTAATCTAAGCCTTGCAGGTGGCAAGTACGGCATACAGGTCGTTGTATTCTCTCCAGAGGGAGTGCTCGATGATCAATCAACCATACATGGATATAAATATGAACAGGGTCGCTGGATAAAAGCCCAGTTCCCATGGCCAGATATGGTCTATGATCGGTTTCATTATCACAAAGGAAGCCCTAAGGATGCAGCTTCAAAGGTGCTTGCTAGTGCCTCAAGAAGGAAATCTTGCACGATGTGGGCTAGAGGATTACCCGGCAAATACAAAGTTTATAACGTACTGAAACAAGACCCTAACATTCATCCCTATCTCCCCCCTACTTTTCCCTACTCAGGACCCAGGTCTCTAGAGAAATATCTACTTCATTATGAGGGCCAAGTATTTATGAAGCCCCAAGCAGGTTCACAAGGTAAATCAACTCTTCATATCCGGCTAGACAATCGTCAGACAGAGTTACTTATTATTCACGGTCGCGATCGTCACAATAAATCATTCTTGCGTAAGTTTATAAAGCGTAGAGATGGATTCGAATGGATTCAGCATTTTATTAAGCAAACGCCATTTATCATTCAACCCTACTTACATCTGTATAACAAGCAGCAGCATCCTTTCGATGTACGTGTGCTTATGCAGAAAGAGGCGCATGGAAATTGGATGCTTACAGGTATGGCAGCACGTGAAGGAAACACGGGCGAGATTACCTCTAACCTGCATGGTGGCGGAGCAGCAACCTCCGTCTTGCCCTTCTTAATTCAGGAATTTGGAGATGCACAAGCCGAGCAGATGGTGGCTGTTCTACACAAACTATCGAGGGATATCCCACCAATACTAGAAAATTATTATGGTCGGTTGGGCGAACTTGGCATCGATTTCGGTATCGATCGCGAAGGAAATACTTGGCTTCTTGAAGTGAACTCTAAACCGGGTCGCACCTCATTTAATCATATAGGTGATCCCCGTAGCGCAGTTCTGGCAGCAGAGAATCCGCTTCGTTACGCCCGTTATTTATTGCTTCGACAACTTAGGAGGGTAAATTCATGAGTTTGACTTTTTGCAACGTTCATTTTTCGCAGCAGCCCGAGAAAGTCGTCTACATTTCCAATACACTAAGGAAAAGTCTAAAGCTATCTGACAAAAAAAGAATTCAGCTTCGCTTAGGTACAAATGTGGTTCCAGCAGCGCTCAAAACGATAAATAAATCCGGGAATCACCTCTATCTAGGGTCGGGTGTGCGCAACAACATTCATGTCCCTAAATCAGGTGGAGTTTATGTACGTAACTTGGAGGAGAATGAATTCCAGATTGGTCCTCTTGTCGGTATTCTATCTGATGGCATGACGACCTCTCTTAACCAACCCTTCGGTTCAAGAACAGGCTTTATCAAACAGTTGCTTAGGGAAGGAAATAAGAAGTGCTACATCTTTGTTTTTACACCGAAAGATATCAACTGGAGTCAAGAAAATGTCCGCGGATATTTCTTGAGTGAATCGGGTCAATTCACGCGTAAGGTTGTCCCTCTCCCTGACGTAGTATACAACCGGCTACCGAGCCGAAAAGCAGAAACAGGCGGGACTATGCATCAATTGAGGGAGAGATTTGCTCGCAAAAAAATCCCCTTCTTCAATTGGAGTTTCTTTAACAAGTCCGATATTTACAACTTAATTGAGAACGATAATACGGTTAATCGTTATGTCCCAGAATCTATCATGAACCCAAGCACAGACAAAATAAAAGATATGTTGGATCGGCATCAATTTGTCTATTATAAACCTTCTGGCGGCAGTCTTGGCAAAGGGATTTATCGCCTAACTTACCTACCCAAACGTGGTTATTTCGCCCGCTATCGTAAAAGCACGGAGAATGTACTCCTACGATTTAGTAATTTCAACAGTCTTATGCGGATGCTCCAATCCAGACACGGAAAAACATTGCATGGGTATGTCATTCAGCAAGGTATACGTCTGATCGAGATAGACAACTGTCCTATTGATTTCCGCTTCCATATGCATAAGAACGGTAGCAATCAATGGGTCGTCGTGGGCGTCGGAGCTAAAAAAGCCGGACGCGGTAGTGTAACCACACATTTAAAAAATGGTGGTTCGCTCATGACACCTGAGCAAGCACTTAGTCGTACCTTCGGTTCTAAATCAGAGGAAGTATTGAAGCATTCCAAGCAAGTAGCGATCGCCCTTGCAGAAGCTATCGAATTCCATCACCAGCATCTTCTTGGCGAAATCGGGTTTGACTTAGGAATTGACCAAGACGAGAAGATCTGGATGTTTGAAGCCAATGCGAAACCGGGTCGCTCCATATTCAATCATCCCTCCCTAAGAAATGAGGGGAAAGCCTCTGTCGAACATATCCTGGAACATTGCTTATACTTAAGCAAGTTCCGCAGGAGGGATATCTTGTGAATGGGCGATATGTTGAGGACAACAAACCCGTTGTAGCCATATTGACCATGCCAGACCCGATCAAAGGGTTTAGAGGAAACTACGCTAACTTTGAGGATATTATACGTACAGGAAAGAACTTAGGCTTTCCTGTCTATGTTGTCACGGTTCGAGATCTGAAATTATCCGCACATATGGTCAAAGGATATACCCTGAATACGAGCGGTGAAGACTGGGAATCGCAGTATTTCCCATTACCTCAAGTGATCTACAATCGCATTCCTCAACGAGAAGATGAAGAAAGACCTGCTGTTCAGCATAAAATTAGTGCTTGTTTACAACATCCCCATATCCGTCTCTATAATCCTTATTTTTTCAACAAATGGCATCTTTTCAAATGGCTTAAAGCCTCCAAGTCCACTGACTATTTGGTACCCATGACGAAGAAACTCAGTAAAGAAAGTTCCCTAGCCAAAATGCTTCAAAAGTACTCCTTCTTATATCTCAAGCCTGAGAGTGGAAAAGCCGGAAAAGGCATCATGATGCTTAAATATCAAAGTGGAAAAACGCTACCCTATAGACTAAAAATTCAAAGCAATACAAACAGCATTACGTATAAAGCGGCTAGCATGAAAAGACTCTGGATTCGACTCAAAAAGGAAACCGGGACCTCTCCTTATATTATCCAACAAGGTATTGAGCTTGCCACTGTAGATAATCGTCGTTTCGATCTTCGAATTCTGGTTCAAAAAACGGGCAAAGGTCAATGGGGAATTACAGGAATAGGCGCTAGAATGGCTGGTTCGAGGAGCATTACAACACATGTTCCAAGAGGGGGAAGTATTGAGAATCCACAGAAACTACTCTCGACTTTATTCGGGCCAGACATGAAGACCACCATCATGAATCGTGCAAAAACTTCCTCCCTACTCATTGCTCGTCAGATTGAAAAGGCCTCTGGATTTGATTTAGGCGAAATGTCAATGGATTTAGGCATTGATGACACAGGAAGAATTTGGTTCTTTGAGGCCAACGCTAAACCCATGAAGTTTGATGAATCCCACATTCGTAAAAGATCATTAGAACAAATTTTTCAATACAGCCAATATTTAGCACGCCAAACGTAGCATCACTATTCTGCAACTACTTCTATCCAAGAAGGTGAACCGAAGTGTCATACCCCGTCTTAGGTATTCTAACGTTATACCTCAATGATAATAAACAGCTAGAGGAACGACCGGTTTACCAGAGCATGATTATCGAAGGAGCAAAGTTAGGCCTCGACATTTATATATTCACTCCTATGGATGTTAATGATACTAAAAAAAATATTTATGCTTTGATGTATGACCCAGAGCGAAAGAAATGGTATCGAAAGTGGCGTGATTTTCCCGATATGATCTATGATCGTTGTCGGATTCAGCATAGCCACAGGTTCCAACAATTGTTGGAATTCCGCAAAACCTACAATCACCTGCTATTCTTGAATCGTCCGTTACGCAACAAATGGACGATTCATGAGGTTCTATCTAAACGAGCGGACTTAAGAAAACATTTACCTGAAACCAAAATGTTCAAAAACTTATCCGATGCCAAGGCCATGCTGAAGTCCAAATCGATCCTATATCTAAAGCCTGTGAATGGTACGGGTGGACGTGGAATTCTGCGAATCGAGAAGTTAAAGGGTTCTTCTAATCACTATTACGTTCAAGGACGTAACCAACAGAGAAAGATTATCACGCCCCAAAAGGTCCATTCAGCTCGTCTAGGCTCTATTCTTCATACTTGGAATATGAAAGATCGATATCTCATTCAGGAAGGAATTCCTGTTGAGTTACCCAATGGACGTGTCCACGACTATCGCATGCTTGTTCAGAAGAATAAAGATGGAGCTTGGGCATTAACCGGAATTGCTGGACGTGTAGGGGCGATGCGGAGCGTTACCTCTAACCTACATGGAGGTGGGAAGGCGGTCTCTATGGATATCCTTCTTGCACAGTGGATTCCCGAAGAGAATAAAAGGCTAAAAGTCAAACAACAAGCTAAAACACTAGGACTAGAAACTGCGGCTTACTTAGAAGCAACTTATGGCGCATTGTGTGAGCTTGCACTTGATTTAGCCATTAATAAGAATGGGGATGTCTATCTACTAGAAGTAAACCCCAAACCAGCCAGAGAGGTATTTGCTAAAAGTGGACAAAAGAATATTTATAGGCGAGCTATTATCACGCCCCTAGAATATGCACTGTGGGTATACCATAGAAAAAAGTCTCCCCCTATTCCAGAAGAAAAAGAAAAGAAATCGGAAAAGGAAGAGAGTGAATAAGTAAAGAATAGAGCAGATTGATCAACAGATCAATCTGCTCTTTCATACAAAGATAAGAGCTGTTCAAAAGATGTGATGATCTCATCCGAACCCTCTAGTTCTTCATCTCCACCGAATCCTGCATATTGACAACCTACAACAAATTGCCCATTCTTCTTCCCTGCTTCTACGTCTGAAGAACGGTCACCTACCATCCATGCAGATTGAATATGATGAGTCTTTAATAGAATATCTACCAAGTCAACCTTGGAGCGCGTATTATATTCTCCAGCACTATATAGATCATCAAACAAAGGTGTCAATGCGTGTGATTGAGCAACACCCTTAACGTAATGTTCAAGCCCGTTGCTAGCTACAAATAATTTCACACCTTGATCTTTGAGTGACTGCAATGTTTCTGCAACGTTAGGATACAATTGTGATGTCCCATCATTACGACTTAAATACTCAAGCTGGAGTTGCAGTAATAGTTCATCGGCCCGGCGACGTGTTACCTCATTTGTACCCGGCATTACTTTTTTCCAGATATCTTCCAGAAGCATACCTAAACAACTCAGAATAATTTCCTCAGGAGGGGTAGCCCCTATAAATAATCCTTCTTTACGAAGAATATTGAACATTTCATGATATGCAGGTAGCAATACCGTTTCTGTCTGAAATAAAGTACCATCCATATCAAAGATCATGGCTTCAGGCTTCGTTAATTTCATCTTATCTTCCACTCCAATTCATCCCTTCTAACTATGTATATGGTTTAATGATAACGGAACCATGCCAGGCTTGCAAACGAAAGAAGAAGGCCCCTCAAAGTAGAGTGAGCCCCTTCTTCTTTCATTTTTCTTGTGGCTTTGTGCGATTCGATGAGTTATAGATGTCCGAGACAAGTTTTAATGCCTTTATCCCCTCATGCCCATTCAGCCAGAACGCCTTACCCTCTCTAACATGTCCGTAGAAATCCTGAATGAGTCTACGATGTCCTGTCCCCCAATAAGATTTACCTACAGTAGTAGTAATATCAGAAAAAGGCTCACATAATAAGGTCTCCTTGCCATCCTTCCAGAGATAAAGGCAATCTCTACGTAATAAAAGAGTCCCTTGTTCAAAAATCAGCTCCATCTCAACCGGTGAATTAACGAGATAACCGTTGGTAGCATAGAATACTGCTCTGACGTTATTACTGAAATCAATACATGCATGGGCCGTATCCTCTACTTCAATAACCCCATTCAGAACATCTGTCGTCACACTGCCCCGCACCGATGCAATCTCTCCACCAAACCATTGAAGTAAATCCAGTGTGTGGATCGTCTGGTTGATTAGTACACCGCCGCCTTCTGTATCCCAAGCCCCTCTCCAGGTACTATCCCTATAATAAGCATCATTGCGATGCCAGGTAACGATTCCCTTCATGCAGATCAAATTTCCCAATGTACCCGACTCTATCATCTCTTTCATGCGGAAGGAAGGATCGTTATAGCGGTTCTGAAACACGACTCCCAGCTGCCCTTTACTGTGTTCTGCTGCTTCCAGCATTCTCCTGGCTGAGGGGAGATCTACCGCCAATGGCTTCTCGGTCAGTACATGCTTCCCGGCATTTAACAAGTCGATAGCCATCTCCGCATGAAGGTAATGGGGGGTACACAAATGTACGACCTTAATATCTTCTCTGTCCAGAATATCTCTGTAGTCGTGTGTTGCTAGGCATCCATATTCAACTCCTGCCTGATCTGCTTTCGTCATATCACTATCTGCAACCGCAAGCAGCTTTATGCCCTCAAGTCCAGCTATCGCATTGGCATGGAGAGGAAATATAGATCCGCAGCCTATGATGGCCGCTCCAAGTTCATTCATCTTATGCACCATCCGATCTTCTTTCTATGCTGTACGCGTTATCTTAATGTAGCTGGTGTAAGATTGATAGCTTGGACCTGTGCCTTAAGGCATAGCTCCGCTGCTTTAAAGACATGGGCTTGCGTCATCGCAAATTCAGTCCTATGCAGACAATCCAGAATCAACCCCCCAAAAAAGGGGTAGCCGACCTTACCCTCAACTTGCTCATAGTGCTCACCGTTTCCATCTACCCAATACACATGATCTTTAGAGTTTGAACGGCCGATATCACTGTATTTTCTAAGTTCTATATAGCCTTCAGTCCCCATAATAATAGTGCGGCCATCCCCCCACGTGCCCAGACCGGCCGGTGTGAACCAATCCACGCGAAAATACTGTGTCGCACCGTTGTCGCCTACAAGCGTCGCATCTCCGAAATCTTCAAATTCAGGGTAAGCACTATTATTATAGTTGGCAACCTTGCTATGGAGCACATTGGCATCTTTGCAGTCACTATAATAAAGAAACTGCTCAATTTGATGACTGCCGATATCACATAGAATACCTCCGTATTTCTGACGCTCGAAGAACCATTTCGGACGACTTGGCGCATTTAACCGATGGGGTCCGATCCCGATAACCTGAAGAACACGACCAATAGCCCCCTGATGTATAAGCTGACCCGCATACACCGCGCTCTCCACATGCAACCGCTCACTGAAATAGACCATATACTTTTGCTTCGTTATGCCAGCTTGAAGCCGTGCTGTTTCCAGTTGCGCAAGTGTAGTAAAGGGGGTCTTATCCGTGAAATAATCCTTACCATGTGCCATGACCTTTAGACCTAGCGTGCTCCTATCCGCGGGAATAGCTGCCGCTGCAATCAGACGAACCTCAGGGTCCTCCAATATTTCTTCAGCAGAGCGGGCAAGTTTAACACCCGGATACGTAGCTATAAAGGCTTTTACTTTTACAGGATCAGGATCATAAACCCACTTTAACTGAGCGCCTGCCTCTACAAGTCCATTGCACATTCCGTAGATATGTCCGTGATCCAGCGCAATCGCAGCAATAACGAATTCTCCCGGGCCAACTACCGGCTTAGTTTCATGACTGGGAGCATAATGCATCCCATCATTTCGGCTCATAGATATCCACCTACACTCTCTGAAGTAAGTAATTAAGGCTGATCTCTAAACTATCAAAAGGATCACGTCGACACACATCCTGCTCGACAACATACCATTCCACACCTGTCTCACGGCACACGTCAATAATCTCATTGTAGTTCATATTTCCCTCCCCTATTTCCGCAAAAACTTGTTTCCTAGAAACGATTGCCATATCCTTCAGATGCACAACCTGCATTCTGCCATTCACTTTGCGAATCCATTCGACCGGATTCCCTCCGCCTGATTGAACCCAATACAGATCCAGTTCAAATCCGACAAATTCCGGATCCGTCTCGTTCAAAAGTACATCCATTCCCGTGAGATCATCAAAGCGTTCAAATTCAAAGTCATGATTATGATATATAAATTGTAATCCATATTCTTCTTTTAACTTGCGTGCGATCCCGGAAACCAGCTTTGCAAAAGTTCGATACCCTTCGAGACTCGTTCGATACTCCTGTGGCAAGCCTCCCAGTCCAATATACTTGCAATCCCATAACTTATGTTGCTGCGCAAGCGCATCCAAATCATTCACTAATCTGTCCCACGGAACGTGAGTTGCACATAGGGTAAGACCAGATTCTTCGGCATAGGTTTTTACCAACTGTGGATCTATGGGTCCAATTCCTGAGATTTGAACGGCTTGATAGCCGATGGCAGCTAGCTTTTGAAAAGAAGATCTAAGATCCTCTGCTGTCTTAGTGAAATCTCGTAAGGTATACATTTGAGCTGCGATTGTTGATTGTTCCATGTTCTATCATCTCCCTTTTTTTTAATGCGTTCCCGTTACATCCAAGGTCTTATTCTCAACGTTTTCTTTCTTAAAAGTGGAGCCCTTAATTTGATCAGTCAACTTCTCATAGAACAAATCAGCATTGATAGGCAGCTCCACCCAATTATCAGTCCATGCTGAAAGGTACATGGCATTGGAAAGGGTTAAGCCCAGAATCCCATCTTCACCCGGTGCAAGCAAAGGCTCATCGTGCAATATGGCGTTTGTAAAATTCCGTAGAATTCCTATGTGTTGCTCGCCCTTGCCTTCCTTCACCGGGATTTCGCATTTCCAGCATTCCGGATTGCCAAAACCTCCCGCCGTAAATTCAGCATTGAATTTCGGCTCTGGTGTACGTAAACGCCAAAAAGTCAACTTTTCATCCTCTACGACAATTTTTCCGTTGTCCCCTGTAATCTCAAACCGATTGGTTCCTGGAGCTTCACCCGTAGTTGTAATAAATAACCCTGTAGCACCGTTCTCATACTCTACATAAGCGGTTACATCATCCTCAACCTCAATATTTCGATATTTACCAAAATGACAGAAGGCTCTAACGCGCTTCGGCATCATCCCCGTAGTCCATTGCCATAAATCCAGTTGATGCGGATCTTGGTTAAGTAACACCCCGCCGCCTTCACCAGCCCATGTAGCCCGCCAGCCTCCGGAATCATAGTATTTTTGTGTTCTATACCAATTGGTAATAATCCAGTTCGTGCGGCGAATCTCTCCCAATTCTCCTGATTGGATAAGATCTCTCAGCTTTTGGTAGAGAGGATTGGTGCGCTGGTTATACATGATCCCGAATTTCCGGTCAGACTTGGCGGCAGCATCATTCATCTCCTGCACTGCCTTTGTATATACACCAGCAGGCTTTTCCACTAACACGTGATATCCATAACTTAAGGCTTCAATGGCAAGTGTCGGATGATCGTAGTGTGGCGTAGATATTAATACTGCATCTATGGTTTGGGATTCAAATAAATCAGTTGTGCTACTGTACTTCATCACATGGTCTGGCAAATGCTCTTTCGCCCACTCCAGCCGTTCCGTACTTATATCACATACTGCAGTCAGTTCAGCACCCTTAATTTCATTTAGGAGACTAACAGCATGAGCTCTACCCATATTTCCAATTCCAATAATGCCATAACGGACTTTTTCCATTTCTGAGCACTTCCCTTTATGAGTTTATATTAAGAGGATATACCCCTTTCCAGATCATGAACATGACCGTTGTTAAGATTATTTTGTAAATAAATAAGATGTTTCAGGTAAATGAAGTCTGTTATAATAAAATGAGAACGTTTTCAAGGAGTGAGACAGTGAATAATCCATTCGGCCTTACAAACCACCTGATCGAAAATCTAAATGTGACAGTGACGCATGCCCAGCTCAGCAGTAAATATCCAGGATGGAACCGTACCCTGGAGACTCCTTCCTTCAACCGGTTCTATTTCATAGATAGCGGAGAAGGGAGCGTGACCCTAAACGGAATCACTCACTATCCTAAGCCCAATCAGCTTATGATCATGCCCGCTGGCACCACACAAACAACGGATACTTCTTTGGATAATCCTTATACCCGTTATTATTGCCACTTTGATGCACGTATTGGTGAATGGCCTTTGTTCCACTCTGCTAACAAGTTATATATCAGTGAACCCCCTGATCCAGATTCTGTGCGAACGATCTTCTCAGACATGATTCAGCAGTTTCGTAACAAGGATATTCTCTCCACACTGCGTATTCAGGCCTCTTTCCTTAACTTATTGGCCTTATGTCTGGAATCCGGAGGCTATACTGATTTCATGGAAGAATTCATACAGACCAGTGAACAGAGCAACTTGGCACATGTTCTCCAGTACATAGATGAACGTCTAGGTGATCCGATGAATGTCGAAGAATTAGCAGAGCTCGTACACTTGCATCCGAATTATTTCATTCCTTATTTCAAAAAATTCATGGGCGTCCCCCCCATGCAATACGTCCAGCTAAAACGTATGGAGTTAGCCAAAAGACTGCTGTCCTATTCAATTTCCGGCATTTCTGATATTGCAGATCAAGTAGGGATGGAGCTGGCACATTTCTCTAAATACTTCAAAAAAAACACCGGCGTTTCACCTTCATCGTATCGAAACAGTACCAAATAAAGAGAACACAATAGTGGACTGATTCATCATTAGAACACAGGTTTACGAAGAAAATAAAAATTATGAGGGTAAGCACACGATCAGCAGACACATCAAAATCACTCGGTATGAAAGACCATTTGTCTTCTTCTTATCTCTCAATGATAAAGCTCTATTTGTTTATTGAAATGCGGTTATTAAAGCCTCTTATACGTTTTTTAAAGAGATCTAGTTAAAGCAAAAAACGGCTATGAGGTCCCCTTTTAAGGATCTCATAGCCGTTTTCCGAAATAAACCATCATAGGGTACCCCCACCATAACAGGGTACATGGTATCGGAATGTAAACCGAATCCGCTTCATCCCTCACCTCATATAGTGGAATGAATCGAATGCCGCGTTCCTGACTTCCGATCTTGCATGAGTTAATGCCGATTAAACGGAGTAGTTATTTAATGAAATCTGGATTCCGTTAAGCCAAGCTTGCGATGACTCCTTCTCGCTAAGGTTCAATTGCAGTTGTTCACCTGCTAAGGCAGTATATTGCACTTCTAATGAATTCTCTGTTTCAAACTTCGGGGCTTTAAGATTTAAGGCTTCTATAAACGCATCCAGCCCCTCAATGCCAAGCTCCGCTGCCTGCTTCACACTCATAGCCTCCACAACAACTCCACCCGGCATTCCTTTGACTGTTACTTCTACATATCCGGGACGTTCCTGCAACTGGTATGAATGCGATAAGAAAATGGCGAAGTAGGCCTGATCTACATGACCGAAAATAGCCTTAGGCTGCTCTTTCCATTCTCCCTTAGGAAGTACGCCAACTATTGAATCAACCTCTCCTTCAGGTACCGGATACAATGAGATAATGACATTCTTATGGAAGAGAACCTCTGCATAACGGCTTTGATGCCGAGGGTCCCCCTCATTATATCGTTGACCAGGATGGAAGAAAAATAACTGATTAGCTCCTCCCTCCCCGCTCACTGGTAGTGAGAAAGCCCAGCGTAATTGCTCATTATCAAATTCCTCTACCCGCTCCCACATGCCTCCGGCTGCAAAGTCCTCCGTAATATAAGCATAGGAATGAAGCAGTGGCTGCGCTTCTGTAGCTTCAGAAATGACCTTTTGAGTTAGCTTTGTTACTTCCACAGGTACTCGACGATCTATTGCAACTGCTCGAACCAGTTCATGGGCCTCATAGAACAAGAGTCCTGCGTATTCAGTCCGCGGCATAGCTTCAGGCAATCTGAAAT
This sequence comes from Paenibacillus sp. DS2015, assembly GCF_050433705.1. NCBI lineage: Bacteria > Bacillati > Bacillota > Bacilli > Caryophanales > Paenibacillaceae > Paenibacillus > Paenibacillus sp. DS2015. The sequence goes on from NZ_JBNPWS010000004.1 coordinate 60,223, forward strand.
CACCAAACTGTACATAATCATGAAGCACATTACTATCCCCCGGTACATCATGCGGCCACCCTCTGGAATGTGCGCCTACCCAGGCTCCCCGGAGATAAAACTGTGAACGTACATTCCACAGGTGATCAAGCATCTCCTTAAGACCTATCTGTAGATCAACATCCTCTGTGCTCACAAGCTCCAAGGCGCAAGTAAACGCCTGCACCCAATGCCAGAACCACGGCAGACTGCCATATTCCGGCATCCCCTTGGAACGGATATATGCCAACGTGTCTTTCAGGCTCTGTCTGCCATCCTCTATGAGAAGCTCATCATCGAACATTGTTCCAAAGACTAATTTTGCCGCTGTATATTTCGCTTCATGATGATTAAAGGTTATCACTGGCTTACGGAAGAAATCACTGCGATAGATGTGGCCCAAGGCTGTATTAAATGCACCACGCAGATGATCGTTCAATAACCCGCCGTACTCCCTGTAGAAGTAAGCCATCAAGCTACCCATAATTTCTACGGGCAGCCCATGAGGAGTAGCTTCTCTCGGCACGGGATTTAAACCGAGTGGCCAATGGCCGTACAACACCGTTCCATGCTGCCTGTTCTGCAGCAATAGGGTCTCTAGAAGCACATCCTGTGCCTTCTTTTTTGCATCATCACGATTAAAAGGGAGCTCTAAAGTAGTATCAATAGCGGCTGTGAAAAGATAAGAACCATAATAAAAGTTGTTGCGTACATCATCGTGGAACCATAATCCACTCTCTAGCAATTGTTGACGATCTGCTTCTATCGCTATTCTAACTATGATTTCTTTTTGTCGTTCCTTATAAGTGCTCTTAATACCCGTTAACTCTGACATTTATGATCACCCTCTACCCTAGCCCTGCTAACTACTTTTGCGAGCTGATTCTTATTGACTGGCTTGACTAAATCATCCATGGCTCCATATTGGAGTGCCTACCGTACATATGTATATTATTGATAAGCGCTTACAAAAATAAATTTGACCTGTTTCCTTGAGTCGTGAATATCCCGATTAATATCGATCCCAGGAAAGCAGTTATTTCAGTCCCCGTATAATAACGGGCTCGTCATCCGCCAACAGTACCCGAATATGTTTCTCATCATAGGTTCTATTTTAGTTCACTCAAGGTTGCTGAGCAAAAATAAGAAAGGCAGTATGAACGGTTATAAGCGGTACGTTCATACTGCCTGCCCGCTCTAACATCCTTAATTCTTATATAATAACATATTCATGAAGAACTTATTTAAGGAGACATGGCTTTTGGAACACCAACACCCTCAATAATTCAGTTGTTATTTTAAAATGATATAGTAGAATGTTAGCCTGTTAGACAACTGTTCCATATATCGAGAACCACTGATCCTGTAATTTCCAACCGTCGCTCTGCCATTTCAGTATATTCGTCACATAACCAAACCGATCCGCATGATAAAGGCCGCTTACCCCTTGCATCGCCATCAGTTCGTATATTCCATCTCGATCAAAATCAACTGGATATAAACCACTGAGCGGATCTACAAAACCCTCTATGGGGGCTTTCAAGGTTCCATCTGGGTTATAGATTTCATTCAAATAATCTTTGCCACGTGATGTAATATCCAATATATATACTCGCCTTGTATTCGTATTGGTCAATTGCAACCTATAACCATTCAAATAATCCACTTTGTACTTCCAGTAATCATTATAGGATTCAGAGTTAAATAGCAGTTGCGATTTCCCTCCCACCAAGGAATACAAATAATCATACGTTGTGGCGCCAGATCCACCACTTTCAATGGTTACTAAGATGTCTGAGATGCGATCCCCAGTAAAATCACCTAAAAATAAGCGAGGGTTATAACCCGCATTCTCACTTGGGGAAATCCGGTAACTCTTAGAGCTAGCACCATCTTTAATTAAAAGTGAAATTCCAGTAATGAATGGACTGTTCTCATCCTGTTGATTTCCTATCAACCATACTTCATCAGGAACACCGTCTCCGGTTACATCTGCACGTCCACTATCCAGAATATGCTCTCTATGCACTGTTGGGCCCCCCGCTGACCTTGTAGCATAATTAGGCGTACCGTACGTGTACTGCATCATGATATTTGCTCCTTCGCATAGGTATTTACCTATACTCTATGAACGGACGGGCACAGAGGTGCCTACTCGGAGTATGTGAATGCAATGTTGTTAAACAAGAGAAATGTCCATGAAAAAAAACAAAATAAAGAATCATCGATATATGGAGTAGCAAATCCATAAAAAATAAGTGTACAATGTAGAGGGAGGTGATAGAAATGGATAATGAACTACTTCGTTATACCTTTGCCTATATAGTTCTATCTACAGGAAAAGAAGAACAAATCAGCGTGTTTGCTAACAGTAAAGAGTCTGCTCAAGAGCTTGCTCTAGAAACTGCATTTGATTACGAGTTTACGTCAAAGGAAAATATTCAAATGGGTCAACTTCTGAGTATTAGTAAAGCAGTAGGCGATAACTACGTTGAATGCGCTGGTTGCGCATCGTAATATAGAATCATCGATAAATAAGACAAGCTACTCTAAGAGTATCTTGTCTTATTTATGTATTCATTTCCTTTATACAACCCCTTTTCATCAACTAGTCTTACTATATAAAAACGCTAATGACAACATTATGTCAGTAGTGTCAGTAGCGTTTCATCATTTTTACAGCTTCTTCTCGAACTCGACTCCTAAGTGTTTCCGGTTCAAGCACCACGACATCCGCTCCCCAACTAAGCACCCACGGCAGTAACTCCTCAATTTGGCGGACACGAAATGTCATAACCAAACCATTCTGGTGATTCACTAGTTCCTCCATATAAAAGTTTTTCGACTCTACTAATAGATGTGCAATGTCTGGGTCCGCTTGAATACGCACACGTAAGTCACGATCATCAGAGGGTCTATAATCCTGTAAAATGAAATCGGACGGATACTTGAATCGTTCTGTCAGAACCAAAAGATCGCTCATTCTTGATACTCGAAAATGGCGAAGTTCTTGCCGCAAATCACACTTTGCAATCATCATCCATGAACCATTTAAAAGCACTAGTCCGTAGGGAGAAACCGTACGCACACTGTGACGATTTCCATCGGTTTCAGAGATCGCTTTCGAATAACAGAACTTCACCTTACATTCCTCTAATATAGCAGAGCGTAATATCTCTATATATTCTTTCTCCCAACCCTTATTCGCAGATTCATCAGTGGCTAAGAGGCGGATGGTTGTACGCGCCCTAGATACTTCTTTGCGAACTCCTTCCGGTAAAATAGCTTCTATTTTCCTTCGGGAGGTTTCAGCCTTTGCACCGTAACTAACATCAAACTTTTGTTGAACGAAATCTGTTCCGATCAGCAATGATACAGCTTCTTCCACCGTAAAGCTTAAGGGAGGAAGGAAATATCCCTCCATTAATGAATACCCTTGTCCAGGCGAACCCACGACAGGTACTCCTGCTTCGCTAAGGGCTTGAATGTCTCGATATATAGTTCTCCTACTTGTTTCAAATGTAACCGCCAAATCCTCAGCTCGTAAAACCCCCTTGCGTTGTAACTCAAGTACGATGGCTAACAATCGATCTGTTTTGTTCACATTATCTGCATCCTCTCTTGTAAGGACAAGAATCTCTTCGAATTTTCCCTATTTTAATTATAACCTCTGACATTCCTAAAGAAGTTACTTTATTTCGTGTATAGATTCAAAGGACAATAGGATACATTAATCTTGATTCCAGAAATGATAACCGTGGAAAACACATTTCAACGTCAGGGTAATACCCTAAATTCAATGGATGAGTTAGCCAACTTTAAAGTACAATAAAGAAATCAAAGCACTTATATCAATAGAAAGAAGGATTAGCTGTGACTGTCTGTTTGCTGATTCACGGATTTACTGGAGGTGAGCATGAGATTGCGCCCCTTGCCGATTTTCTGCAAGAGCATGGATGTAAGACGCGAACTTTCACTTTAAAAGGGCATGGCGGGAGTCGAAAGGACATGCTTAGCGCCGGTAGAGCCGATTGGATTGAAGGCGCAGAGCATGAGTTGTTGAACTTGTTAGATGAGTATAACGAAGTGCATCTGATCGGATTCTCAACCGGATCGTTAATTGCTGCACACTTATCGGTTAAATATAGTAGTAGGATTGGCACGATTACGATGTTATCCACTCCTGTGTTTCCTTTGAATCGACCTGAGATCATGAAGACGCTTCTAGATGTACATATGCTGAAGGCATATGTCCGTAATTTCCTTGTGACTCCATTGAGAGCCACGCGTGAATTTTATCGAATTGTTAATGAGTCATTTGACATATATGAAGAAGTGAAGTCACCGGTACTTATCGTTCAGGGAGCCTCGGATCATCTGGTCAAGCCTAAAAGTGGGCCATTCCTTCATGAACGCCTAGGTTCGATGAATAAGAAACTGCTTATGATAGAAAAAAGCGGCCATCTGGTCTGCCACTGTAGTGACCACAAAACGGTGTTCGAAGCCGTTGCATCTTGGGTGAACGCCCATCCGAAGTAAAAAGTATGAGTATAACAAGAGTAACCCGAGATACCCCTCTAAAGGACATTATTCTTTCTTCAAATCCGATCCTCAATCCCGGAAGCTATTCCTTTCTACTGGATGTTTAAATAAATGCTAACCCTTCTGTGTAATATCAAGTTTAAGTACCTTGCCACTGGCTTTCCGTCTTCACGATCAAACAGCCCTCATTGAACAGCGGCTCTTTCCTATGGAGCTTATTTGCAGGGAACACAACTTCACACAAAAAAGCCGCGCATATAGTAGCGCGACTTCTCTTTTCATCATTTGATATGCTCTCCTCAGAACACCTTCTGCTCTTGCCGATCGTCCTTAATAATCTCTACGGCTTCCCTGAATCGAATCGCATGAATGATCTCACGCTCCCGTAGAAACTTCAAACTGTCCTGCAAATCCACATCATCAGTCATGTCGATCAGCCACTGGTATGTAGCACGAGCCTTCTCTTCTGCGGCTATATCTTCATAAAGGTCGGCGATAGGGTCACCCTTGGCTTGAATATAGGCTGCCGTGAAAGGGACGCCGCTTGCATTCTCATAGAATAGTGCGCTATCATGGGCCGCATAATGGGCACCGAGACCAGCGGCCATCAGTTGTTCTACTGTCGCATCTTTCGTTAACTTGTAGATCATCGTGGCGATCATCTCGAGATGAGCAAATTCTTCCGTACCAATATCAGTCAAAAGCCCTATCACTTTATCGGGAATAGTATACCGTTGATTCAAATAACGTAATGCAGCAGCCAGTTCTCCATCAGCTCCGCCGTACTGTTCCGATAAATATTTTGCCATCTGAAGATCACATTTACTAACTCGAACTGGGTATTGTAACTTCTTCTCATAAACCCACATGAACGAACGTCACCTCCGTTAATTTCTAAACTTGCCAAGGCCAAGGGCTTTGTGACCACTCCCATGGATATTTAGAAAATGCACGACCAAAATTCTGAAGAGGACCATATACTTCTTGAAATTTTTTCGCTAATTTCTTACGTTCTTGCACAAGTTGATTAAATTGCTCAATACTTCTAAGATCATTGGGGTGCGTATCCAAAAACAAATTGAGTTCAACAAGTGCAAAATCCACCACTTGTAGTTGCTCTAGCCACTCATAATATTGCTTATCACACGCTGTGGGTTCCATCAATCTTTTCCCCCCTTTGTGTACGTCTAGAAGTATATGGACTGTAGTATGCAGGCCATAACGTTCCTAATCTCAAAGCTTCCGGCAAACTGTATTGTGGTAGATCAGCGGGCTGAAAAACAACATACTGATTGGGTGGTACTACATAAGTCTTGAATGGTAATGGTGGGCATGGGTCAAACGGACTGACAAAAGGCTTATACCTACGTACCTCAGGGTTCAACAGAAGTCCTCCTTTATAGTTGTTAACTCCATCGATTACACTCTTCTTTATTAACATATGACACGCGCCCAGAAAATGAACTATTAAATCAAAACACAACAAAAAAAACCCTTCTGCCCGAGGATTATTCCTCTTAACAAAAGGGTTAACATCATGCACGAAATAGTTAGATCTCTTTTACTCCTTAATGGATCCTTCTTCAATTGTATCATCAATCTTAGGAGCACGTTGAATCGTCACACGTGTCACTCGAAGACGAGTTGATTCCTCTACTTTGAATATCATATTTCCGACTTGTACACTCATTCCCTTGGAGGGATTCCCCTCCAACTCTTTGAATAGCCATCCTCCGATGGAATTCACTTCATGATCCTCAATGATCACACTTGTCAGATCATTAACATCTTCAATCATCATCCGTCCATCGACGGAAATCTGATCGCCGTTCATCTCTACATCCGGTCGTTCGTCTTCGAATTCATCATAGAGTTCTCCAACGATTTCTTCTAATATTTCCTCAGCGGTGAGCATACCCGCAGTACCTCCATACTCATCTACTACAAGTGTCAGCTGCGAGTGCTTCTTCTGCATTAATCGAAGCACATGACTAATCTCCATCGATTCTGGCACATTTAGTATAGGGCGAACCATGGATAAGAGATCTGCTTGATGCACTTCATCTGCCAATAATAAATCAGTGATATGTATGAAACCCACAATGTGATCTTTATCTTCTAAGGCCAGAGGATACCTAGAGTGTCTCGTTTCCGTAATGATCTTCAAATTCTCCTCAAAGCTAATGTTAGCATATAAGCAGATCATATCTGTACGCGGAAGCATAACCTCTCTTGCCAATAAATCTGAAAATTCAAAGATATTATCCATTAGCTTCATTTCATCCTTATCAATCACACCACTTCGAGCACTCTGATCCATCAGAATTCGAATCTCCTGCTCAGAATGTGCGGCTTCAAGCTCACTAGCAGGATGAATACCAACAATGCGTAAAAGGGCATTAGCAGATGCATTCAACACCCAAATAAATGGGAACAGCACTTTATAAAAAAACATCAAAGGAGCAGATAGCAGCAGGGCTGTCTGTTCTGTTCTCTGAATAGCAATCGATTTAGGCGCTAATTCGCCTAGCACGATATGTAAAAAGGTAATAATACCAAAACCAATCGTTACCGATACGGTTGTGATTAATGTTGTATCTACAACACCTAGTCTAAACATGATGGGTTCGACCAATAGTTCAGAAATCGCCGGTTCTCCAATCCATCCAAGTCCCAATGAGCTAAGCGTAATTCCAAATTGCGTCGCAGATAGATATGCATCTAGCTTTTTATTTACCTTGAGTGCATAACCCGCCAAACGATTTCCTTCACTGACAAGCTGTGTGAGTCGAGTTTGGCGCATTTTCACAAGTGAAAACTCGGCTGCAACGAATACCCCATTAAGAGTTACAAGCAGCAGAACTAGAAATAAATTTAATGCTAGCTGTCCGAATGCAAACTCATGCAATAGTAACGCCTCATTTCTATAATCTGTTTGCTTTTCTTGTCTTGAAGTCAATATCTTTATAATACATGTCTGCCACAATAAGATTTGGACCACAACAGGAGACCGCATCACAGTGACAGTTAACCTTTTGATTCAATGGATGACCATACGTCCACTGATCAAAGATATCATCAAGCTTTTGATTCCTTATATTACCAAATGACGGAATATCAGCAAAGTCAGTGACGTAAACATCTCCCGAGAAAAGGTTCACATTTACACGATTCCGACCATCTGGATCATTGCGAACTGTAATATTCTCTTGTTGAAATAGACGACGTAATAACATTCTATCTTCCTCAAGACCACTACAAGCATAGAACGGCAACGTCCCAAACAACATCCATATATTCTGATCTCTTGCATCCAATAACTTATGAATGGCTACTCTAACCTCATTCAACGATAACACCGGGAGAGTCGATGCAAAATTAGATGAATACATAGGATGAACTTCATGCCTTACACATCCCATATCTACGATCAACTGATGTATCTGGTCTAACTTCGTATGTGTGCGATAATTAATCATGGACTCAGCCGAAATAAACATCCCTGCTTCACTAAGCTTACGAGCATTATCGATCATAGTATCATATAAGCGGTATGCTGCTTGCTTACTTACAGGATGTCCACTATTGGCAAACCCTACTTCATGGAAATCATCACCATTTAAATAATTAAATGAAATGTGCATAACATCAAGATACGGAAGCAGCTTCTCGTAACGATCCATTCCCAAGGTCAGGTTAGAATTTATTTGCGTTTTGATTCCACGATCTTTAGCATATTTAAGAAGAGGTACAATAACCTCATCAAGAGTTTTTTTACTGAAAAGGGGTTCTCCTCCCGTCATACTTATCGTCTCTAGATGCTCAACTTCATCTAAACGTCTCAACATAGCATCTAATTGAATATAGGGCGCTTCCTTCATCACTAGCATATCTCCAACGGCACAGTGCTCACAGCGCATATTACAGAGGTGAGTAACGGTCATTTCTACACTGGTTAATACGTGTTTACCATAAGTGCGAAGAGAAGTAATGGGATCCCATGGATCATAGCTGGGCGACATTTTCTGCAATTGAAGCGTTTTGTTATCCGAAATCATATCTTTCCACCTTATTTCTTTAATTAACCACAAATATAACTTTGAAATAATCATATCACGAAGAAAGCAAAAAAAACCATGTCGCAACGACAGGACAGCGATAGAGAAATATAAATATTCCCCACCGTTGAAATGGTTTTTCTATCTAACGATACTTCATAAGTTTTCTTTACCCCAGTCCACCTAATCCATTAATCAAGATTCTATGTCCCCAACATGGGTAACAACTACCGATAGAACCTGAGTCAAATCCAAGTCAAAAGGAGCTTTATACGATTCCCCAGATGCGTTAGTCATAACACGAACTACGGGCCGTTGCGGCATATTAATGTCTATTTTAGAGACAACCCCCGTCTCACCGGTACTTAACTTTACAGACATTCCCGGAGGGTAAATAGCTACCTTATCACGAAACAGCTCCAATTTCTGCTGATTATAGAGTGTACCTGATCCTGCATACATGACTTCCATCGCTTGATGAGGTAACATAGCTGGACGATAGACCCTATGGGATGTCATAGCATCATAAGAATCCGTCAGCCCAAGCCACTGAGCATATTCATGAATTTCTGAGCCCTTGAGTCCCTGCGGATACCCCGTCCCATTGAGACGTTCATGATGTTGTAGTGCACAATGTGCTGACAACAAAGGAATGTTAGGCTCATCTTTCAATATTTTGAACCCAATTTCAGTATGAGCTTTCATCTGTTGAAATTCCTCATCACTCAGCTTGCTTGGTTTAAACAACAACTTCTGCGATGTTTGAGTTTTGCCGATATCATGGAGTAAAGCGCCCATACCTAATACAGATAACTGATCTCGACTGTAACCATATGAGATACCTAGAATTAAAGTATACACACATACATTCAATGAATGTTTATATAAATAATGATCTGTCATATTCATATCTGTCAGCATGATCATGGAAACATCGTGAGATCCTAGATCATCTAGGATGGAGTCCATCATTCCTGAGAAACTCTTACCTAAATGGTGACCCCCTTTAGTAATCGTAGATGTTCTAGAAAGGGACTGAAATTGAACGCGGATCGTTTGCAGCGCTTTTCTTCTAGTCTCTTCATGAAGCACCTCTGGAATTTCAATATCTTCCGTCATGGCGTCCTGGATATAGATATATCCTATATCAAGTTCCTTTAAGCGACGAATAATGGGAGAGCTTAATTCTACTCCCTCAGCTAATAAAATTAAACCTTCTTCACTATATATCTTCTTTCCAATCTTCATCCCCTGCTGCAGCATATGAACAGGTAATAACCGCACACAACATCACCCCTAGATATGAAACTGGTAACCAATAGCTGCTCGTACTTCATCTCGTCATTCATTGCTCACCCGTTACCATTTCTAGTGTCAGAGATTGATGAATTAGTTCAATATAAAAATCCAAAAAACGGCAGCTAGCACAAATCTGTATATCGCAAAATGCGTTAGTCTAATTTTTTGAATAAGTTTCATAAATGCCAATACTACTACGTAAGCAACAACAAATGAAATGATAAATCCAATGGCAAAGTAGCCAATATTAGTGCTATTGAAATCTTTATAAGTATCAAGTAACTCATATCCGGATGCAGCACACATAATTGGAATTGCGATCAAAAAGGAGAAGTCCGCTGATGCTTTGTAACTTACCCCGCTAATCATCCCCCCTGAAATGGTAGATCCTGAACGGGAGAACCCTGGCCAAAGGACCGAGATAATTTGAAACAATCCAATATATAAAGCTTGCTTATAAGTCATCTCATCCATATCTTCTGCCGTAATCGTAGCTTTTGTTTTATTATACCACTCTGCAAAAATCATGAAAATACCACCTGCAACAAGCGCCCATACTACCGTATTCGCATTAAATAAACTCTTGATAAAATCACGTGCAAAAAAGGCAACAATAAGTGCAGGTGAAATCCCTAATATCACGTGAATCAAATTAAGCTTAGAACTTGGTCTTGCAGCATTCACAGATTTCTTCTGATTTAAACCTAGAAGATTCAAAATACGGCGCCAATACACAATGGCAATAGCAAGTATCGCCCCTAATTGAATGACGATCTCAAAAGTCTTCATAATTTCATCTTGATCGTTATACCCTAACACTTTGGATGTCAGAATCATATGTCCTGTTGAAGAGACCGGAATAAACTCCGTTATTCCCTCCACAATACCAAGGATAATTGCTGCAATAGTATCCATTTCTTCCTCCCTAACTGAAACTTAAATTGAATAACAATAACTATCCCATCTCGCTTTTTCATGATGTTTGAGATACGTCAATCCATCTCGATTCATAACCTTCATCAAGACTTCCCGGCCGCTGGAGCTCCATGTGAAGGATGTCCCTTAATAACTCTGGCAGAATGTATCTTGCATCATGCCCATCTGCAATTTTCTCATAACCCACTCTAAAAGTGAACATGTCAATCGTACCTACTTCATAATCCTTGTCATCGACTAACCGTTCACCTTGTACATAAACTTCAATAATTCTATCATAAGGGATTCGTCGACTATCGTACAAGACTTCGACACCATCAAGGGCAATACTACCTAGAACCTTCCCTCGGAAACCATACCCTATAATCCTCTTTTCCGTAAACTCAGGTAACAAACTCTGTTCAAGAGTATATCGAATGTCGGAGCCTTTTAGTTTGAGAACACTCGCATTAATAGGCGAAGGACATAAACGATGTAAAAGCCCTTTGGTAATCTCCCCCTCATGAAGTGAACCAAGCAGTTGTCCCGTATTCACCATAGAAAGCTTACACCCTGTGAAGTAACGTAACGATTGAGCCAGTACATTTCCAAAAGGAGATTCCTGAGCATCCATATTTAATGGTAGGGCACGATCCGTCACAGCAATCGTTTGATTTAAGGCCGTCTTCGCTTGCTCCTGATGTATCATAAGCGCTTCACTAATCGTCTCTTCTACAAGCGAAAGATCAACGGGTATACACTGACCAGACATGACTCTGAACAGCCCTTCCTGATCTCGTTCCATCTTAACTTTCCCTACATATTGTCCAAACTTTCCTGTCGCGCAAATCGCTGTATCCCCAACAAATAAAGGCTCTTCCAGCAAATGGTGTGTATGCCCTCCCAAAATAAGATCAATCCCTGCAACCTGCTCTGCCAATAAACGATCCGTAGGTAGTCCTAAATGGGATAAGACGATCACAACGTCCACTTGTGGTCTAAGAAATTTAATTTGTTCCTCTAGAGCAGAAATAGGCTCAAGAGCCCTCCAACCAATCAATTTATAGAAATTATCATATGGAGCAGTTGCTCCAGTAATACCTATAGTAATACCGCCCTTTGATAAGATTGTATAGTTTTCCATCCAAGAGGGAGTCGTTTCCCCCTCTACATTTCGGATATTGCAGCAGACAATAGGACATAACAATCCAGCATATGCAAGACTTAGGACATCTGGAGTAAAGGTTAGTCCTTCATTGTTTCCGATCGTTATCGCATCATATCCTGTAAGATTCAGAATATCTGTATTAACCTGTCCCATACTTCCTTCAGTCTCCATCGCCATTCGATCCATGTGATCCCCTATATCAAGAAGTAAAACTGTATCTTCTATGGCCATAGATTTCTCCCGCTTAATCAACGCTGCGATAGAGCCCACCGTTTCAAAATGGCTATGTATATCATTTGTATGCAAAATGGTTAATTGTCCGTTATGATCCAAAGCCATCTTGTGCTATCCCCTCTCTACATTAATTACAGAGAGCACAGTTTCCTCTGAGCTAATTGTGGGCACCTGTACTGAAGGCTCTTCTAGTACGTTATCATAACATTTTCATGATGGTTATGGTATATTTAAGGAAATATCAGACATGCATGAGGTGAATAAAAATGCAAATTACAATTAGACTCTTCGCTGGTCTAGCCGAGAATTTAGGGACCTCTTTATTGAAATATAACATCATTGAGCTACCTATTACTACTGAACAACTCAAAATAGTTCTATCTACATCCTATCCTCAAGCCACTTCTCAAATCGCAAGTTCCTTTGTCGCTATTAATCAGGAATATGCATCAGGTCATGATCTCATTACTGACAAGGATGAGATAGCGTTAATCCCTCCAGTCTCTGGTGGGGATGGTCAGTCAGACACACCATTAACTCAGAGTTCCTCAAATGACATGTATGTCATAACAGAGGTACCCCTTTCAATAGAACAAGTTACGACGAAAGTGCTTAATCATAATCATGGTGCCAACCTCACATTCATTGGCACAACAAGAGAAATGACCGGCGATCAACGTACAGTTCATTTAGAATATGAAGCCTATATTCCAATGGCACTCAGTACATTAGAGAACATAGGCTTAGAGATGCAAGTCAAGTGGCCCGGTATTCAATGTGCCATCTCCCATAGAGTAGGTACCGTTAATATTAAAGAAATTAGTGTTATTATTGCGGTCTCTACAGGTCATAGAGATACATGTTATGAAGCAAGTCGATATGCCATAGAACGATTAAAACAATCAGTCCCGATATGGAAGAAGGAAATCTGGGATGATGGGTCAGAGTGGAAAGGTCCACAAGGGCACTGGGACCCAACTTTACCTACTAAAAATTAATGAAAAAACATTGTTAATCCAGTATTTTCCTGATAATATCATTAGTAATACTATCTATCTATTGATAAGGGGACTTATACTAAATGAGAGTTCATGTAACAGATTTAAAACCCGGTGATACGTTACTATCGGACACGTTTAATAGAGTTGGATTACATGTCCTATCAAAAGGTACTGTATTAAAGGCTGACGGTATTAGTCAACTTGTTAAGCACAGTATCGACTATGTCGACGTCGAGCCTGTTACAGAAGATGAAATTCTAAGAGAATCAGCTGCACTTCAAGATTATCTCTATAAGACTAAACCTCAATTATCTCAAGTTGTACAGGGTTTTGGAAGCCTTTTCCTTGAAGCATCCAACACGGGTAAAGTGAATGATGGCATGGTTGATGATATTCTTGAACCTTTAGTCGATCAACTAAACGGTCACACCGATGTTGTATCCTTATTACTTGCACTTGATCAAGAAGATGATTATACATATCACCATTCTATGCAAGTTGGTATGCTATCCTATTACATAGCCTCTTGGCTTGGCTATTCTCCAGAGGATTGTTATATTGCTAGTAAGGCAGGCTATTTACATGACATAGGTAAATCTAGAATTCCCATTGAGATTCTAAATAAACCTGGAAAATTAACCCCAGAAGAGTTTGAACAAATAAAACTTCATACGACTTATGGATATGAGATCATTCGTGAATCCACCTCACATGCTACGACTGCACTTGTGGCATTACAACATCACGAACGTGACGATGGTAGCGGATATCCTCTCCAACGATCAGAGCATGAAATACATCCATTCTCACAAATAACAGCTGTTGCCGATGTATACAGCGCAATGACAACAAAGCGAGTGTACCAATCGAAACAGGAGCTTCTAGCTGTTCTACGGGAAATTCATAATCTTAGCTTTGGCAAACTCGCTCCTAGACCTACACAAGCTTTTATACGACATATGCTTCCTAATTTTATTGGCAAGAAGGTATTACTTTCATCTGGCCAGTCAGGAATCATCATTATGACAAATCCAGTCGATTATTTCCGCCCACTAGTACAGATTGATACGACCTTTATTGATTTATCTATTGAGCGATCTTTATCTATTAATGAAGTATTGATGTAGGATGTATATAATATTAATAAAAGGACTTCCCCCGGCTATCAGATATGATAACAGTGGAGAGTCCTTTTATTTTCTTGTGTAACACTCTTTTATAAACATTCTGATTGATTTACCTATACATTCTGTTCTATTTGTTTCTTGTTCTTTACGGTTTTGTTAGCTACCAACGTAATCAGTAGGGATAGAGTCAGAGCCACCAACATCGAGGTAGTAAAACCAATTAAGTTATTAGACAGAAAGGGTCCCATAAATGAAGGGACATAAGCGGTGCCACGAACGTTAAACACGCCCACGAGTCCCCCTCCTACACCAGACACAAAGATCGCACCTGCAAAGACCATTTTATTAGAAAACATGAATGGATATGCTGCCTCAACAAAAGTCCCGAAGCCCATATTAATAAGAAACCCAGGAGTAGCTACCGCTGCTTCTCCTTTATCTCTAGGTGCTATAATGTTAGCTAGTGTAATTCCCGCGGATACCATAACCAAACCAACCATATCTATAGCTCCTAAGAAGCTATTTCCTGTTTTCTCCATTTCAAGTAAAACGATAGGAAGAATAGCAGCGTGGTAGACACCTCCAAGAATAGCTGGCCAGATCAAAAGACCCGCAATAACTCCTGCTACAATAGGATTGAATGATATCGCCAGGTCAATGATGTACTTGATGAATTCCCCCAACTGCAACGCAAACGGAGCGATCAAGAAATACATGATAAGCCCGGATATTAGACCAGCTAGACCTCCGGCCACAATATTCACGGTCGTCATCGGGAAACGCCATTGTACACATTTTAAAAAGAAGTAGTGAACAAGTAATCCAGCCCCGATACCACCAATGATGCCGCCGATAATACCCCCTTGAATAGAAAGTGTTCCTGCAATAACCCCAGCTACAATAGATACCTCGTCCAAATCAGAAATCTGTTTCGCAGCAATGACAGCTAGAACTACTGGTAATGCTTTTAGCAACAAATCAAACACTTCACTTAATCCTTTTAAAGCGGGAATTTGACTGAGCGCAAGTACAATAGCCATAGCAATAAAACCTGGTAAGGAAGATTGCATAATACCTTTTAGATTGATTTTCTTCCAAGGTTTTTCGGCTGCCGATGGATCAGGTGATTGGGAGCTACCAAGAACAGGATAATACTTCATTCCCCAATATTGGCACAATGATTGAATAAAGGATACCGCTCTTGTCCGGTTCGTCGTTCCAGTTGTCCCAGATGTAGCAATGACGTTCACTCCCTTGGAACTAATCAGAGCCATAGATGTCCCACCTGTACCCACAAGTGGTATTCCTTTCTCTGCAGCTGCTATAATCGTTTGTTTATTCGTATGATTTGGGTCGGCGCTCATGGTTATAACACCATCGATGAGACCTGCTCGGATTTGACTAGCAATCTCAGCATCGAGTGCTACTGACGCCTGGTTCGTATCTTTCAGTAATCCCTCAAAATTGTTTTTTAGGCTATTTTGTGCTGAATCCCATCCATACAACACTGCTCTCGTATTCTCTTTTGCAATATCCATAGATTCTGCCGCTGCTATAAATTGCACCACGCCCATCTCTAGACCAGCACTATTGCTTTGTGCAACGATTTCTCCAATTAACTTATGCGGGTCTTTCCCCCCCAGATTAAACAGGTTTCCCCCGCTGCTGCCTACGATTGCTATTCGTTTCATTTGTCTGCCCCTCATCTAGTTACTTTTGTCCTTTACCTAATCACCGTGTTACCTCATTATACTAACGTCTCTATGAATAACAATAGATAGGGATAAAAAACTATTGAATTTCTCAGGTCCTGATCGTGTACGTGACACGTCGATACGACGAGTAAAAAGGCCCCGCCGCTGGCAGGACCTAATGTGTGGTATGTTATTTGTTCTTCAGAATTATCTTAACTTCCCCTTCACTACTAAAACTTAAAGCGGTCAAGTCAACATCGATCTCAAGTTCTGACCAGTCCTTGGGTAATTCATAAGCTAGTTTACCCTTAAGTTTCTTGCCCGCCGCTAATGCGCCATCAAGCGTAGGAATAGTGGTATCAGCTATCTGCGCACCTATCGATTCGTTTATTGAAAAACCATCTTGATACGCATTAAACATCATTAATGAACTAACGGTGTAATCCTTATCTGAGATATTCTCTATAAGTACAACGACTTCTACGAACTTGTTGCCATCTGCAGGTTTGTTAAAATCATTTCCTTCTAGTTTATTTAATGATTCAACTGTAAGCTTAAAGTTCTTGGTGCTTATACTGTCTCCGACTTTACTAATCGTTTTATCTTCTTGCTCATCTACCTCTTCTACCTTTTCTACTGGTTCGACTTCTTTCTTAGGCTCTGTAGTAGCAGGCTCTTTAGCGGGTTCAGATTCAGGTTGTTTTTCAACTGCTGCAGGCTTGTCCGCTTTGTCTTCGCTGTTCATCGATCCTATAGCACCTATCACCACGATGATAATGAGCCACACCCACCATTTTTTATACCATGCTTTTTTCTTTTTGATCTCTTCCAATTTAATTCCCCCTATATTAACATTTTTATTTATCAAAATCTGCTAAAGTCTAGTTAACTTCGGCAAGATCAGATGAATACTTCGAATACCTGCACATAGGATCGATCTGCAATTCCAGTGCTCCTTGCTCGCTCAAAAATAAGACCTAAGATATGGACCGTTGATCCTAATCAACCTTTTCAGCATCCAAAAAATGGTTCATTTTTCCTATGATGACAATACGGTGTAGAAGTTGTAAAGTTCCAAACTTTAATATGTACCGATCAAATATTCCATATTGATTACTTTTCAAAGCCTACGCAAATTAAAATACGTGTCCGAGCAGCTTAGACACTAGAGTGTGAAAGTCACTACAGACACGTATTTATGTTACTTCTAAGAGTAAGAATAAAACTTTAGTTGTACAAAATTACCCGATAGACCCTTCCATCTCATGTTTGATCAGACGGTTCATTTCAACTGCATATTCCATTGGAAGTTCTTTTGTGAATGGCTCGATAAAGCCCATAACGATCATTTGAGTCGCTTCCGCTTCGGTAAGTCCGCGGCTCATCAGATAGAACAATTGTTCTTCTGATACCTTAGATACAGTCGCTTCGTGCTCAAGTGTAATATTATCATTCATGATCTCGTTATATGGAATAGTATCTGAAGTAGATAGGTTATCCATAATTAGCGTATCACATTTAATGTTAGATTTCGCGCCCTCTGCTTGACGACCGAAGGAAGCTAGACCACGATAAGTTACTTTTCCTCCATGCTTACTGATCGACTTCGAGACGATTGTAGACGTGGTGTCAGGTGCTAAGTGAATCATCTTAGCTCCTGCATCTTGATGCTGGCCTTTACCTGCAACAGCGATAGAAAGAACCATACCTTTAGCTCCACGACCTTTAAGGACAACTGCTGGATATTTCATCGTCAGTTTGGAACCGATGTTACCATCAACCCATTCCATCGTTGCATTCTCTTCAGCTACAGCACGTTTAGTCACTAGGTTATAGATATTTGGAGCCCAGTTCTGAATCGTTGTATAACGAACGCGTGCATTCTTCTTAACGATAATTTCTACCACGGCACTATGAAGGGAATTCGTACTGTAGATTGGAGCTGTACATCCTTCTACATAATGCACCATGCTATCTTCGTCAGCAATAATGAGTGTACGCTCAAATTGTCCCATGTTCTCAGAGTTAATACGGAAGTATGCCTGCAATGGCACTTCACATTTCACTCCTTTTGGAACATAGATGAAGCTACCACCTGACCATACAGCACTATTCAATGCAGAAAACTTATTATCAGCTACTGGAATTATAGTACTAATATATTCTTTCACGATTTCAGGATGTTCTCTTAGCGCTGTATCCATATCCATGAAGATAACCCCTTGATCTTCAAGGTCCTTCTGCATGCTATGGTATACCACTTCTGATTCATACTGTGCAGATACACCAGCGAGAAATTTCTGCTCAGCTTCAGGAATACCTAGCTTATCAAACGTTTCTTTAATTTCAGAAGGCACTTCTTCCCATGTCTTTCCTTGCTTATCAGAAGCTCTAACGAAATATTGGATTTCATTGAAATCCAAGTCATCCATATCGCCGCCCCATTTAGGCATTGGCATCTTGAAGAATTGCTCCAATGCTTTTAGACGGAAATCAAGCATCCATTCTGGTTCATTTTTAATTTTGGATATTTCCATCACGATTTCGCGAGTTAAACCTTTTCCTGATTTAAATACAGATTCATGCTCATCACGAAAGCCGTATTGATACTCTTCTACTTCTTCTAATTGTTTAGCCATATGATTTCAGCCTCCCTTACATTATTTGTTCTGATCGTCTATTCCTTTACGCAGTGCATTCCAAGCTAAGGTTGCACATTTAATGCGAGCTGGGAATTTGTTCACTCCAGATAAGGCTTCTATATCCTCGTATTCGTCGAACTGCACATCTTCACCCTTCATAAGAGCTGAGAAACGTGCTGCTAAATCTTGTGCTTCTTCGAAAGTCTTACCCTTCACAGCAGCTGTCATCATAGAAGCAGAGGACATGCTGATCGAGCACCCGTCACCAGAGTATTTAGCATCTCGAACAATTCCGTCTTCAAGCTTGAGTTGAAGTGTGATTCGATCTCCACAAGTCGGATTATTTAAATTAATCGTTACAGCATCCTCTTCAAAAGTTCCCTTATTCCGAGGAGTTTTATAATGGTCCATGATTACACGACGGTATAAATCATCAAGTTGCATCGCCAAAGTACTCCTTTGTCTGAATTAAGGCACTAACGAGTCTGTCAACGTCGTTTTCTGTATTGTACAGGTAGAAGCTAGCACGAGCAGTAGAGTTCACTTCTAACCAACGCATCAACGGTTGACAACAATGATGCCCCGCACGAATCGCAATTCCACTTGCATCTAATACAGTTGCTACGTCATGCGGATGAACTTCTGCTAAATTGAAGGTAACAAGGCCTACTTCACGATGACGTGGACCATATAATGTAATGCCTTCAATCTCAGATAAACGATCCATCGCATATGCTGCAAGCTTACGCTCATGGCGTTCAATATTATCCATGCCAACTTCCTCAAGGAAATCAATCGCCGCTGCTAAGCCCACAGCTCCAGCAATGATAGGAGTCCCCCCTTCGAATTTCCAAGGGAGTTCCTTCCAATTCGATTCATAGAGCCCAACATCATCGATCATTTCTCCACCAAATTCTACAGGTTCCATGGCTTCGAGTAACGCCTTCTTACCATACAATACCCCAATGCCAGTCGGTCCACACATCTTATGACCCGAAAAGGCATAGAAATCACAATCCAAGTCCTGAACATCAACGGCCATATGAGGGGTGCTTTGTGCTCCATCTACAACGATAATTGCGCCGTTACGATGAGCAATTTCAGCGATTTTTTTGACAGGATTCACGACGCCCATGACATTCGAGACATAGCCAATAGCTACAATCTTAGTACGAGCTGTAACCACCTTCTCAACTTCTGCCAAATCGACTGATCCATCAGGTTGTAATGCTATATATTTCAAAGTAGCACCAGTAGCTTTAGCTACTTGCTGCCACGGAATGAGATTACTATGGTGTTCCATAGGAGTAAGTACAATCTCATCACCCTCACCGCAGACACTTCGAGCATAAGAAGAAGCAATCATATTCAGAGCTGTCGTAGTTCCACGAGTGAAAATAATCTCTTGCGTACTACGAGCATGAATGAATTTGGCAACTTTCTCCCGCGCACCTTCATACGCATCTGTAGCACGACTACCGAGTGTATGCACACCACGATGTACATTCGCATTATCCCGTTCATAATAATGCTGCAGTGCCTCAATAACCACACGCGGCTTCTGAGAAGTTGCCGCGCTGTCCAAATATACTAACGGATGTCCATTGATCTCCTGCTGCAATATTGGGAACTGCTCCCGGATTACATTATTCATTGTCCTAACTTCCTTTCAACTAATGACTGAAGTTGGGCCTGTAATCCTTCCAACGGAATTTGTGATACCACTGGAGCTAAGAAGCCGTATATAACTAGCGCTTCAGCCTCAGAACGTGAAATCCCACGAGACATAAGATAAAAAATTTGTTCAGGATTCACTTGTCCAACAGAAGCAGCGTGCCCTGCTGTTACATCATCTTCATCTATAAGTAGAATTGGATTCGCATCTCCACGTGCTTTTGGACTCAGCATTAATACTTTCTCTGTCTGCTGACCATCGGATTTGCTGGCCCCTTTCTCAATCTTCGTAATCCCATTAATGATGGCAGTCGCCTTCTCACGAATAACAGCACGAGTGATCATCTGGCTAGTCGAACTTTTGCCAAAATGTTGTGCTTGTGTCGTATAGTTCAACTTCTGCGCACCTGATCCGACAGCAATAACTTTAGCATCTGTCGTGGAACCATTTCCTTTAAGAATCGAATTCGTGTTACTCATCGTATCTCCGCTGTTCATTTCACCAACGATCCATTCAATAGAAGCATCATTCTCAACTACAGCTCGACGATAGCTTAAATCTGTAACAGACTCACCCAATTGGTGAACAGATGCATAACGGACTTTAGCTCCAGCTTTAATGAATACTTCCGCAGCTCCATTATGAAGTATATCTCCATCTAGCTCGCCAGACACATAGTTATCAACATAAGTGACTGAACTATTCATCTCTGCCACAATTAGTATATGCGGTGCAAATGTTGCTTGAGCTTCATCTGTCAGGAATATAGCCTGAAGCGGAGTTGTTACTTCTACATTCTTAGGAACATAGAGGAATACACCTCCATTCCAAAGTGCTGCATGTAATGCTGTAACGGAATTCTCATCACTCTTAACAGCATTGTGTAAATAAGTCTTTACTAATTCTCCGTGTTCTCTAGCTGCAGTGTGAAGATCTGTAAAGATAACACCCTGTGCAGATAATTCAGGAGATAGTTTAGTGTAAACCACGCCTGAATTACGTTGAACGATAAGGCTACCAGATGCTTCATGATCCTTAATTAAATCTTGAATAGAGTTAGGAACTCCATCCAAAGACTGAATCACAGTAGCTTCCTGATACTTTCCGTAAGCTTGTGTATTCCATCTGTCTATTCTTGTCTTCTCAAGCTTTGGTAATTCCAACTGAGCCGCCAATTCCAATGCTTTGAATCGTAATTCTGTTAACCAATCCGGTTCATTATTACGCTTGGAGATTACTTTCAGGCTTTCGGCGTCAACCGGAAGAATGGTTTGTGTTGTCATATCGTTGTCCTCCTTCCGTTATATTTACGCTTCTTGACCTACAGTTTCATCTTCAATACCAAGTTCTTCTTTTACCCAATCATAGCCTTCTGCTTCTAGTCGTTCAGACAATTCTGGACCACCAGACTTCACAATAACCCCTTGCATCATGACATGTACAAAGTCAGGTTTAATGTAGTTTAGTAGACGTTGGTAGTGGGTAATCACAAGGAAACCACGATCTTCACTTCTCATTGCATTTACGCCATTAGCTACGATTCTCAATGCATCAATATCTAAGCCGGAATCAATCTCATCAAGAATGACAAGTTTGGGATCTAGCATCATCATTTGTAGAATTTCGTTACGTTTCTTTTCTCCACCTGAGAAGCCTTCATTTAAATAACGGTGAAGAAATTCAGGATTCATTTCTAGTTCCTTCATTTTGGCTTCCATTTGACGAATGAACTTGATCAAAGAAATTTCACTACCTTCTTCACGACGTGCATTAATAGCACTGCGAAGGAAATCAGAGTTGGTAACACCCGAAATTTCACTTGGATACTGCATCCCTAAGAAAAGACCCGCACGTGCACGTGCGTCTACTGCCATATCAAGCACATCTGCACCATCTAAAGTTACTGAACCTGCTGTTACTTCGTACTTAGGATGTCCCATTAGCGCAGAAGCGAGTGTACTTTTACCTGTACCATTCGGTCCCATCACTGCATGAATTTCTCCACCCTTAATTTGAAGGTTGATTCCCTTCAGTATTTCTTTACCCTCGATTGATGCTTTAAGACCTTCAATGACGAAATTTGTTGCCATGTTTGTTTCCCTCCGTTATATAGATGTTATACCCATATTCGATATTTTGTAGAAACCGGAAATATATTAACAGGGACAATGCCCCCGATTTCAAGTGTGTTTATACTCATTCTAAACTACTTCGTCTTGATTCTCAATGATTATCATTTAATTTTATTATAATTGACTAATCTTATCAAATTTTTATAAGCTACATTCCCATTTGTACAACGACTTCCGCTTATTTTTCGATAAAGAAAAAAAGACCTGGCCGCATTTATCAGCCAAGCCTCCTTCTATATATTGAAACAAACTCTCAATGTTTATACTTAACCTAATAACGAGCGAAGAATCCACATATGTTTTTCAAGATCGCCTTTGATCTTAATGAACATGTCAACCGTAGGATGATCCTTAGCATCTTCTGCAAGGGTAATACCCTCATCTAACTCCTCAGCTACAGTAGCGAAATCCTCAATGATAGCTTGCACCATTTTACGAGCATCCTCTTTGCCTCCTGCTTCTTGAATCGTTGCCAGTTCAAGATATTCCTTCATTGTTGCAGACGGACTACCTTTGATAGTTAGCAAACGCTCAGCTACTTCATCCATTATTAATGTTACATCATTATAGAGCTCTTCAAACTTCGCATGTAGCGTTACAAACTGTTCACCTCTAACAAACCAGTGAAAGTTATGAAGTTTCACATATAACACGTTGAAATTTGCGACCTGTTGGTTCAGTGCCTGTTGTAAAGTCTCATTTTGTAATTTAGTTGACGTTGTTTTTGCCATTGTAATCCCTTCCTTTTCCATAAGTATAAGTTAATGTTAGAACCTTAAACTAAGTAGTCATAATATTGTGTAGACTTCTTACTCTCACTCAATCTCTTATAACTATATTTACCCTTTACAATAGAGTGTGAAACAAGAACCTTCCAACAAAACAGTTTAAAACCATTCTACTTTCCGTTATACTTAATTACCAAGTAACTGAGTTGGTTTTTATGATCCATCATTCATTCTGGAGGTGACTTTTTTGTCCACTTATCACCCATTAACTGTTAATGAAGCAATTACCTATGCCCAGACACTATCCGGATACTTTGATAATGCTGCTACCCTTCAATGTTCCGAAATTGGAGATGGAAATCTTAATTTAGTATTTCACATTACAGACCCAGTAAACCATAAGAGTATCATTATCAAACAAGCCCTTCCTTATGCGAAAGTCGTAGGAGAATCTTGGCCGTTATCACTGGATCGTGCTCGTATTGAACGCGAGGCCCTGATTAAACAGCATCAATTATGTCCTGATCTTGTCCCTGAGGTCTATGCCTATGATGAATCCATGGCCATTACAGTGATGGAGGATCTTAGCGATCATGTCATCATGCGCAAGGGTCTACTTGAGGGAAATGAATATCCACTGTTCACAGAACATATAGGTAGGTTTCTTGCTAACACATTATTCTATACATCCGATCTCAACATGAATCCACAGCAAAAAAAACAACAAGTTAAAATTTTCACAAACCCAGATCTGTGCAAAATAACGGAGGATCTCATCTTTGAAGATCCCTATCAGCTATCCGACAACAACAATTATGCTGACAGCATAGCTGACGAGGCATTTGCCCTACGTGAAGACCAAGCTCTTCATCTTGAAGTAGCTCTTCTTCGCCAGAAGTTTCTAAGCCAGACACAAGCGCTTCTTCATGGAGATTTACACACCGGTAGTATCTTTGTAACACAGGAGTCTACGAAGGTCATTGATCCCGAATTCGCCTATTATGGTCCAATGGGATTTGATATCGGTGCGATCATTGCTAATTTACTCCTAAATTACACTGCCCAACCTGGTTGGATTAAAGATGAAGTTGCTCTTCAAGAAAAACAATCCTCCCTGCTACTTATGGTAGAGAAGACTTGGAATTCATTTGAATCACACTTTCGTACACTTTGGAACAAAGATGTACAAGATGTGATGGCTAAAACTCCTGGTTATCAAGATATATATGTTGCCCAGATTCTAAAAGATACCGTTGGTTTTGCAGGTTGCAAAATCATTCGGCGTATCGTGGGACTATCCCACGTCGTTGATATCGACAACATCAGTAACGATACAGCACGTGAGACGGCTCAGCGTAAAGCATTGTCTATAGGTAAACAGCTCGTTCTTAGCAATCGAAATATCAATTCTATTCAAGACCTAATTCTAATCGCTAAGAGTACATCTCAAGTTACAACAGAAGGAGTTACTCATGAGTTCAAATAACCAAACAAATTCACAACAACCCTTATCGTCTCTTCAATGGGGCGAAGATCATCTAATTCTTCTAGACCAACGTCTTCTTCCTGATTCCATTATTATGTTGAATTTATATACAGCCGAAGAGGTATGGGATGCTATCCATACGATGAAAGTCCGAGGCGCGCCGGCGATCGGAATTGCGGCAGCCTATGGTATTGTCCTTGGTGCACGAAACATTAGCACTAACAACAATGACATCGATCTCAAAGCCTGGCTGAATCACATTATAGAGGTTAGTCGTTATCTAGCTACTTCTCGGCCTACAGCAGTAAACCTGTTCTGGGCACTTGATCGTATGAAAGACAAGGCGACTTCGCTTGTGCAGGAAGGACATGGGATACTCCAGCTCAATGAGTTGCTGCTATCTGAAGCTCATGCTATACAAACAGAAGATGAAGAGGTCTGTCGACTTATTGGAGAACACGCTCTTCCCCTCTTTCACGATGGTATGGGAGTATTAACACACTGCAATGCCGGTGGATTAGCCACAGCCAAATACGGTACGGCTCTTGCTCCTATGTATCTTGCACATGAACAAGGGATTCATTTGAAAGTGTATGCTGATGAGACTCGCCCAGTCCTTCAGGGCGCACGACTCACAGCGTTTGAGCTTCAACAAGCAGGTATTGATGTCACACTCATCTGCGATAACATGGCCGGTATGGTCATGAATAAAGGTTGGATTCAAGCTGTCATTGTCGGCACGGACCGCGTAGCTGCCAATGGCGATGTTGCTAACAAAATAGGTACCTATAGTGTAGCTGTTCTAGCTAAAGCGCACGGTATTCCATTCTATGTCGCTTGCCCGCTCTCCACGATTGATTTATTGACAGCGACAGGTGATGATATTCCAATTGAAGAGAGACCCGCGGAAGAAATTACGGAAGGTTTCGGCAAAAGAACGGCTCCCGAGGGAATAAAAGTATATAATCCTGCATTTGATGTCACCCCTAATGAATATGTAACAGCTATTATTACTGAAAAGGGAATCATCAGAGCCCCTTTCCGACAAAATTTAGCAGCCATATTTACAGATACTCAAACTTCATAAAAATTAAAAAGACCAATTCAAATGAATTGGTCTTTTTAAAAAAAATCATAACATTCTCAATAGTGCATCTTTACCTAACATGCCCGTTGTGATCCCTAACTTCTCAGCTTCCAAAGTAATGGATTCAAGTGGCGCATCAAGTAAATCCTGAAGAGTTCTTACGCCTACAGCTCTGCCTGCAATAATCTGTCGGTCAGCAAGCTTCTCATTCAATAGATTCACATCTAAAGCACCACACATAATATACCCCTTTGAAGTATTGATAGTCAGTAATGTTGTTTTGGGTAGTTTCACTTCGACTCCAACCAATGTCTGATCTTCGATAACAATAGGTACAATATTGATCATAGCCTGGCACCTCCTGATGTTCTACATAACATTATTCATATTCGGGACAAAATGCATTGGTGCGAAAGTTATTTTGCGAAATATGTCGAATAATTTAAAGGAAACGCTAGTCCTACGCCGAAAGGACTATTTTTTATTCCAGTTTAATGGTATAGTTTATTTGCTGTTGAACATTTCACTAAGCTGGGGGAATTATGAATAATAAACAAGGAAATGAAGATAGCGGTTACTTATTCAATGTGGATATACTGATTAAAGAACAATCAAATGCGATAGCCTTGCAATTATTGCTAGAAATGATCAACAAAAATGAAGATGTACTTGATTTTCGAGTAAAATCTGGCATAGAGCTTGGAGAAATCATCGAAAGTCTGATTCAAACCAAGAAAAAATCAATAATTTCTAAAAATAATTTAAAGCCTAAACCTATCAGCAGTGAAAAGAAGGCTTTCAAAGCGCCTATCCCTATAATAGAAAACCAACCTAAAGTTAACGCAGCGATAGTTCCTTCGACTGTAGAATCATCCTCAATGTATACTGATGATCCTACAGAGTGGATTAAGCTTTGTATTCAAGACAATCGTTTAGTTCGTATGACCACGAATCTACAGGGGCAAATTAAGAGTATTCCATGTCGAATATTAAACTACGATCAAGAACATCAATTAATTAATGTTTATCATGTGGACGAAAAGCAAGTATACTCCTTCATGCTCAACGAAATTATTGAATTTGATACCCGGTAGAACAGTAAAAGAGGACCCTAGGGTCCTCTTTTCATATTAACTATTTATATACTTTCAACTATGTTTATCTCGACGAAATACATCTGCCATGAAATAAAGCCAACCAATAATGAAGGCAACCCCACCCAATGGAGTGATCGCACCCAACATTGTAATCCCACTAATGCTCAATACGTAAAGACTACCTGAAAACAATATGACCCCAACCATAAACATCCAACCTGCTACATTGAGTTTCTTAGACTCACCCCATTGTCCTGCAGCCAATCCGACTAGAATTAATGCTATTCCGTGGATCATATGATAATGAACACCCGTCTCATATATCTCTAACGCATCCTGACCGATTCTAGATTCCAATAAATGGGCTCCGAAAGCACCTATAGCTACTGAAAGAGCCATTAAAACTGTTCCCCATTGAATAAATGTACGTTGCACAGCAATTTATCCCCTTTCCAAACTTATCTGACAACTTCTGTACCATATACTAACTCATACGCTTCAAGTTTGCCAACACCTTGGAATCTAAGTACATTATTAATGAACAACCCTTGATTTTTATATCCAAATATGGAAGAGTATTAATTAGAATTGTGAATATCAAGAATTGAGTATGTATAAGGAGAGATAGAATATGGATTCACATGAGTCACACGATATACAACAACAACCTTATGTAGAGAATGAACATTTTAATCCAACGTTGAGTTTCCAACCTCCGCTTCAATTGAAACATTCAGGACCCGGAATTGCCTCTCTTATTATTAGTCTTGTTAGCTTGTTAGGGTATATCGTAATTGTGGCCGTCGCCGGTGCTATCATTGGTCCTTATTTAGATTCTAGTGGTACAGGTTTTGTTGGGTCCCCTACTCGTGACCTGGTTACGAACCTAACCACTTTAGGTATCATTCTTATTGTAATGTTACTTAGTAATCTCGTGGGTACTCTATTAGGTATTATTGGTGTATCACTAAAGAACAGAAAGAAAGTATTAGCTATTATGGGTTTAATCCTGAATAGTATCATTCTTGTTATTATTGCAGCATTCTTCGTGATCAGTGTTATTTCCGCAACCGCAACAACATAAGACTAGGGAGGGTATCATGCCAAAGATTAAGATATTTGCTGACAGTACTTGCGATCTACCTAGTGATTGGATACATAAATATGACATTGATATTATTCCACTCTATGTCGTTTTTGGAGATGAGTCTCTACGAGATGGTATCGATATTACACCAACACAGCTCTACCAAAGAGTGTCTGAAACTGGAAACCTACCGAAGACTGCTGCACCCTCTCCTACTGATTTCCTGACGGCTTTTACGCCATATATAGACCAAGGAGATCAGATTTTGTATATTTGTCTTTCTTCTGAATTATCCTCAACCTATCAGAATGCATGCATTGCAGTCGAGGAATTACCAGAAGGAAGCATCGCCATATTTGATTCACTCAACTTATCTTCAGGTATCGGATTATTGATTATGAAAGCGGTTCATGCTGCCCAAGCCGGTCGCACCTTAGATGAGATTGTAAATCTATTACATGCTGTGAGACCTACAATAGAATCGGAGTTTGTCATTGATACACTAGAATATTTACACAAAGGTGGACGCTGTTCCGGTATGCAGAACTTCATCGGAAGCCTCCTGAAAATTCGTCCAATTATTAAAGTGTCTAACGGTCTCATGATACCTGCCAATAGAGTGCGAGGTAAACGCGAGAAGGCTGTTGAGCAGTTACTTCTAAATGTACTTGAGAAAAAAGAACAGATAGATACTGATCTCATCTTTGTCGCTCATTCCCTTGCTGAGAAAGATGCTCTTGTATTACAAACTTCCTTACAGCAACAGACGGGTGCTACAGTCGCATTAGCAACAGCTGGGTGTGTTATTTCTAGTCACTGCGGACCTCATACGATCGGGATTATGTATAGTAAAAATATCCTATAATCTCTTTATTTAAATATTCATATCTTCATTGTTTACAGAGATGAACTGTTCAATCATTTGCGTAAACCTTTTTATATTAATTGGCTTCGTAATGTATTGCTTAAATCCCGCATTCAGACCCTTCTCAATATCTGTCTTCATAGCAAATGAACTCACAGCGATAACGGGGATATGCTTCGTTCGCTCATGCTTCTGTAAATATTGCAGTGCTTCATACCCATGTATTCCAGGTAACTGAATATCCATAATGATAACAATGGGTTGTTCTCGTATGGCGATTTCAATCCCAAGTTCTGCAGTTTCTGCCTCCAATAATTCGACATGGGATATTCTTTTGAAGATATGATGCATTAGAATCATGTTGATCGAATTATCCTCCACACACAATATTTTATATGTACTCATAGCTTCCCCTCTCTATAATAAAAACTAAAAAGCCAAAGAAAGAGCATATCTGCTCCTTCTTTGGCTTATGTTCAGCTCATTTCTCAATGTCTGACTCATTTCCACCTATTGGTATGAGATTGCATCTCCAGTTTTAAACGAAGAACGTGTGTATAACCAACTTTATACAATAACCCATATTATATCGTATTATGGCTAAGCTTTATATGTTTATTTTCTCTAAGAAAAAGTATATGTGATCACACTTTTATCACGTTCAAAGTCCCAATCCACATATATATCAGTTACTTCTTTCCCAACTACAAGGCCCAAATTCGTATCTTCTTCAATATATTTCTTCTCCATTTTTCTTTTGGTTGTTCGGAGTGTCTGCTCAAATCCTAAGCCAATCAGTTCTTTTTCAATAATAATTAAAATTCCTTCTCGTACAATAATTAATGTTTTGGGATTAACCCACCATGAGTAAATGCGCTCTGGCTCTTTTTGAACCTTTCCTGTCACCTTAATAATTTGTCTATGCACTTCATCCATACCCTCATAATGATTAGAACTATGTTTATGTTCAGCCAACAATCCAACAATCACACCCGACGCGTTATGTATTCCCCAATCGTAATATAATTCTTCAATTCGAATGCCTAGTTCATTATTAAAATAAGCTGACAGTTCCGGCAGCAGTGACTTCATAAGTAATTCCCTTGTATATCTAAAAGCCTGCTCTTCTTCCTTACTTAGTAAAAATTTCTCAACAGGCCCGATAAAATTTCTAATGTGTATCGTAATACATTCTTTATTAAGCGAGACATTGACCGATTCAGGTCCTTTTCCAAAACGATCTCTAAGTAATCTTCCCGTGTAACTCGAGATCTGATTTATTTGTTCTATTGATGTTGTAATCATGGTCATTCCTCCGATAGGTAGTTTTATTAATACAATGAACTAAAGACCCACCTTATTATGAAAACAGAGATCAACACCTGTCCTTTCATACATGGTTTCAAAAAGGACTGAGAACAAACACATCCGTTTGTTCTCAGTCCTTCAGTTCAATTATCAATAGGAAATCGAATAATCTAGGGTTCGTTCTGATCATTCTTAACCGCTATATAAAGGAGTTGAAACTTTCGTCCTAACATTTGACGCAATTATTGACCACTGTCAATCACAGTACCGTGAACCTCTTCATCTATGGCACCCCAAGAACAAACAGTTAAACATCGTGAAATCCTTTCACAATCACTAAAGCTTGGGTGAATGTGTTCTATCAACGCCACACAAAGAGGGTCTCCGATCATGAAGGAGCCCTCTTTTGGATCTCGAAAATTTCATGCAATCCATTATTCCTCTAATTAATTCTCTTTCACCATCACATATCGTCCCTCCACATGAATATACTTTACAACAGACTATACTGTGCCGAGCACATACCATAACGGAGGTGCCTAACATGCCGGAATCACGCTATCCATATAGCTTCGTCGTATCAAAAGAAGACTGGTCCCTGCACCGCAAAGGGTACCAAGATCAAGTCCGTCATCAGCAAAAGGTGCGCGATGTGATTAAGCAGAATCTGCCTGATCTGATTACCGAAGAGAATATCATCATGTCTGACGGTAAACAAATTATTAAGGTGCCCATCCGAAGTCTGGACGAATATCGCTTTGTGTAT
This sequence comes from Paenibacillus sp. DS2015, assembly GCF_050433705.1. NCBI lineage: Bacteria > Bacillati > Bacillota > Bacilli > Caryophanales > Paenibacillaceae > Paenibacillus > Paenibacillus sp. DS2015. The sequence continues at coordinate 91,152 of NZ_JBNPWS010000004.1, forward strand.
AATTATCAGAAGCAAAAACACGTTGGGCAGGGGGATGGAGACAGCCAAGTTGGAGATATACTCGGACGCGACCCCGCCCAAAAGCCAGGCAAAGGTGGCGAGAAACCTGGCGACCAACCCGGACAGGATATTATGGAAGCTGAAGTGAGTATTGAAGACGTGGAAGATATGCTGTTCGAACAGATGGAGCTTCCTAATTTAAAACAGAAGGAAAAGGACCAGATTGAGACGACCACCGTTATTTTTAATGATGTACGCAAGAAAGGCATGATGTCCAATCTCGATAAAAAAAGAACCATTCTAGAGAACTTACGCCGAAATGCTTCAGCGGGCGATCCCGGTATTCATGGCATTAACCCCGATGATCTTAGATACAAAACATGGGAAGATGTAGTGACTCCTGATTCCAACGCTGTCATCATCGCTATGATGGATACGTCAGGCTCCATGGGTTCATTCGAGAAATACTGTGCTCGTAGCTTCTTTTTCTGGATGACTCGGTTCCTCCGGCGTCAATATGAGAAGGTTGAAATTGTATTCGTCGCTCACCATACAGAAGCTAAAGAGGTAACTGAAGAGGAGTTTTTCAATCGTGGCGAGAGTGGGGGTACGATCTGTTCATCCGCTTATCAGAAGGCTCTTGATATCATTGATCAACGCTTCCCTCCTACAAGATATAACATCTACCCCTTTCACTTCTCTGACGGAGACAATTTAACTTCGGATAACGACCGGTGCGTGAAGTTGATCGGTGAGCTTTTGAAGGTATGTAATATGTTCGGTTATGGTGAAGTCAACCAATATAATCGTAGTAGCACTCTCATGTCATCCTATCGAAATATTAAGCTCGACCCCTTCATGTATTATGTCATTAAAGAAAAAGGTGAGGTATACCAAGCCTTAAAAACTTTTTTTCGTAAACGTGAAGAGGCATAATTACGCTCCTGCCGCATGATTAAAGCCCTTAGCACTCCTATTGGGAGGACCAAGGGCTTAATTCGTACTGTAGCGTAATCCAGACTCCATTTCCTTATGAATGGCACACATTCTTCTGGGTAATTGCCTTACTGATTTTCTCAATAATATGGTCCATAGAATCAGAATTATGAACATCATACTCATCAATATTTAGCCGCAGCACAGGACATGCCGTGAAATCAGTTATCCAAGTTGAATACCTGCCATGCATATGTTCCCAATAAGACGGATCAGTCTGAATTTCCATCTCACGTCCGCGCTCATGAATACGGGTAAGAATGGAGGGCAGACTCCCTTCAAGATAGACAAGCACATCCGGATGTGGAAAATACGGCGTCATCACCATAGCCTCGAACAGGCTTGTGTACGTCTCATAATCTGTTTTAGACATGGTTCCTTGATCTGCATGCATCTTTGCGAAAATACCGGTGTCTTCATAAATAGAACGGTCTTGAACAAATCCGCCCCCTGCTTCAAAAATACCCTTTTGTTCTTTAAATCGTTCGGCTAAGAAATAAATCTGTAAATGAAAACTCCATCTTTCAAAATCATGATAAAATTTCTCCAGATAAGGGTTATGATCGACTTGTTCCAACGATGTCCTAAAGCCAAGACGTTTGGCTAATTCAGCTGTTAATGTAGACTTCCCGACCCCAACTGTTCCAGCTACCGTGATCAGCGCATTGGGAGGTATGTTGTATTTATTCATTAAATGAACTCCTTTACATTTGAAGCAATTTGCATGAACTGCTCTCTATTCTCGACAAAATCAATTAAATTTCCGTCGATGGTTATCATCGTTATGGAATCATCTTGTGCCAGCAATGTCATCGCATCATCATAATCTTCCACTAATTGCTGCAAGTAAGCTGTATCCATCGTCTGTTCAAAGGAGCGTCCGCGTTTCTTAATCCGCTGTAACAACGTCTCTAAATCCGCCTTAATATAGAGGATAATATTGGGTTTGGGTAAATCATCTGTGAGCAGATGGTAGATCTGACGATATTTGTCCCTTTTAACCCCTTTTAGTGTTCGTTCAGAGAAAATAAGATTTTTATAAATATGATAATCGGAAATAACCGGCTTGTCCTGATCAATATACTGCGATCTAGTATCTTCAAGCTGCTTGTAGCGATTGCAGAGAAAGAACATTTCCGTCTGGAAGCTCCATTCATCTATATTGTCATAAAATTTATCAAGAAATGGATTAGCCTCGACAATCTCTTTAATGATCGGGATATTTAATTCATCAGATAGCATCGAAGCGAGTGTTGTTTTCCCTGCTCCGATCGGACCTTCAACGGCAATAAACGATCCTTGTTTCATTTCTTTCCTCCTGTACAGCATTCTCTTCTGTTTAACTTTCTTCCGTTTAACAAACCACAACATATTGTAACACATGCGTAATATCTCAACGAGGGAAATTCCTGTGAACATAGATAAAACAGACTAACCTTAGTCGGTGAAGGAGCGGCATGAGATCATGATCAGTATCACACCGAGGCTGTTTCTCATCAGGAGATGGGATTGAAATCCCTATATTCTCTTCACATAACCCATCTACTCTTACATATATATGATAAGAAGCATTTTGAATTCAATAAAATGGGGGGATCACATGCATCAGGATGAGGTGGCGGGTCTAGAGCGCGCCATTGCAGAAATTACGGAGATTGCTGTGCAATTTGGTCTAGATTTCTATCCCATGAGATATGAAATTTGTCCCGCAGACATCATTTATACCTTCGGAGCCTACGGTATGCCAACACGCTTTAGCCATTGGAGTTTCGGTAAAACCTTTCACAAAATGAAGATGCAGTATGACTTCGGCCTCAGCAAAATTTATGAGCTTGTTATCAATTCAAATCCCTGCTATGCCTTTCTTCTAGATGGTAACTCTTTAATTCAGAATAAACTCATTGTCGCCCACGTACTCGCACACTGTGATTTTTTCAAGAATAACGCTCGCTTCTCAGCTTCTAATCGCAATATGCTAGAGAGTATGTCGGCTACAGCATAACGGATTAGTCGTTATGAAATGGAACATGGGACCGAGGCAGTCGAGTCTTTCATAGATGCCGTTCTTGGCATTCAAGAGCATGTCGATCCACAGATCATTAAACCACAGCGCCTTGATAAACAACGGTATATAGAGAGAAAAATTCGAGAGCAACGCGATCCCCGTCAGTCTACTACCGCTCCTGGTGAGTATGATGATATATGGAAGATTGATGAACCTCAAGAATCTCATGTCAAAAAAACATTGGCAGAATTACCATTTCCACCTGAGCCAGAAAAGGATATCGTCTGGTTTATTCAGGAGTACTCGGAAATTCTCGAAGAGTGGCAACGGGATATTATGAGTATGCTTCGAGATGAAATGTTATATTTTTGGTCCCAAATGAAAACGAAGATCATGAACGAAGGCTGGGCTTCGGTCAGCTAAGGTGCTTAAATTCTGGGACAAAAAAAGGCTCACTTGGGAGCCGGTTGAAGTGATTCAATATTTAAGATTGCGTTCATCGCGTCGTGCTTGAACGAAGTGATAACGAATCTCTCACCCTTATCCTGCACCTTATAGGACACGATATACCGATCCAAGATGTAAAAGTAAGTGTTGCGGTATTCACGCGAAGGTAAAATCGTGTCCATGATGGGAAGCAGCTTAGTTGGAAGTTTTTATAGCAGAATAACCCGTGCTATGCGCGGGTTATTCTGTGGTCTAGTAATTCATTAAAACTAATTTTTTCACTAATATCGTTAGTTCCTAAGTCTCCACGAAAAGCCTTATTCAAGATGGAATTAACAAGGATGTCCAAATGAGATTCAAAAGAAATAAGAGCAGAGATATTATTCTCTTTCGAAAAAATTTCATCTAGATAACTTACAATTGCCAACTGCTCTTCAATTGGAGGAAGTGGGATAGTAAAGTTCGCAATTAATGAAGCACTTAGATTTTCTTGATTACCACCTTGAGCTATTTTTCTGAAACGGTGGTACCCCTCCATAAAATAATAAAACAAGAATTTGGGATCAACATTTTCATTAGGTAACAATGCGCAGACTGCTTGATTACAAGCAGAAATCTTGCGAAGAATCGCTGCTCGGCCTCTTGTTAATCCTTGCCCGTACATAGCGACTAATACAGTGTTTTCAGGAAGTAACTTGGCAGAGCTATTTTTTATTGCGTCTTCTGATATTTTCTCTTCGCAATCAAAAATGTCATTCCATTTTATCTCGCCTGTTTTAACCCAAGGAATATCCCCATTATAATATTCTGCATTTGTCCGGCTTGGAGTACCCCCTGAGGTTATTTTCAAGATTTCCCCAAGCTTGTACCAATTCCATGAACCATGAACCTCAAAAGGTAGTTCTTCATAAGTCAATGGTTTTAATTTCGAAGAAATTGAATTTATTTCTACGGCACTAACCTCTTTATTTTCTTCCCGCCACTTCTTCGTCAATTCCCCTCTAAAACCCTTATCCAAAATTGCCGCTCGACGAAGTTCAAATGTTTCTTTGGCTTCTTCGATTAATTGTTTGGCTTGATTGATTTTATTCAAGAACCCTTCAACTTTATCGGCAATTCGTACTTGTTCATTAACTGGTGGAAGTGGAAAAGGTAGATTTCCGATAACCTTAGGCGATACACGAGGTAAATTAATACCATTACTATTCATATTGGCATATTCAATAACATGATTTAAACTAAAATATAAATCCAGTAATTTGGATAATACCCCATTTTCATTACGGAAAACCAATATATCTGTCGAAGCTACCCCGTTAAAATTCACAAAAGCATGTTTATTTAAATATGGCCGAAGTTTACCGTACAATACATCTCCTTCTTTAAAAACAACCTTCTTACTTTTTAAATCCTCTGAGTCTCCACGCTTGACTATACCCCCACCTTTTTTCAGATGTTCTAAGCCGATATACGTTTCAGTTCCTGTCGGATCAATCTGTTCATTTACTTGCTTAAAAATAGAATCCAATCTTACCCATAACCAATTCTCAGGAACCCTATAAGGCTGCTCCTCCTCAGGCACCAGCACCTCTTGCAGTAACTCCTCAGCCGTTTTTCCTTTATTCTTACTCATGCTTATATTCACCACGCGCTTCTGCAACCTGCAATAAATCCTGTCGATCTCTAGCAGCATACTCTGGCTTGTTTTCAACCGCCTTAAGCTCCGCCACAACCTCCAGAAGCAATGTCATCGCTTCATCCAGCTTAGCAATGGCTTCTTCCGCCGATTCAATTGGATCTGGTAAATTATCGTAAGCAGACAATGAATCATCCGCGATCAAACCAATATCCAAACTATCTTCCTTATTTCTGATATCCTCGCGTGAGAACATGTTAAATCTTTCATCCTGCACACTACCCCGATCCTCAGCCCTGTAAGCCTCCACAAACGCATCAAAATGTGTCGAAGTCAAAGGTGTACGTTTTCCGAATTTCGGCATATTTGTACGCAGGTCATACACCCAAACATTTTTGGTGTTGTCCTTGTCCGCTTTCTCACGACTGAAGAACAACACGTTGGTTTTTACCCCTTGGGCATAAAAAATACCCGTAGGCAAACGCAGAATTGTATGCAGATTGCATTTGTCCATCAAGTCAGCACGAATCTTCGCTCCAACTCCACCTTCAAATAACACGTTGTCAGGTAGAACAACGGCAGCACGGGCTTTCCCGTTTGCCCTTAGCGCCCGATAAATATGCTGCAAGAAGTTCAATTGCTTATTGGATGTCGTAAATGTTAAGTCATCACGAGTGAGTCCTTCTCCGCCTTGTTTGGTACCAAACGGTGGGTTGGTCATGATTACATCGTAATTCTTCAAGCCTTTCCCGAGATCGGAAAGTGTGTCCCCAAGCATGATCTCCCCATGAAGATCATGGAGCATCGCATTCATCATCGCCAAGCGGTGAGTGTCTTTAACTAACTCTACCCCTGTAAAAGCTTCATTTCTTTGGAATTCCGCTTTCTTCTCTCCAAGGTCGAAATATTCATCCGTCTTACTGCGAATGTGTCTATCCGCTGCAATCATAAAACCAAACGTGCCTGCGGCAGGGTCATTACAGCGTTCACCTGGCTGTGGATCAACCAGCTTCACGATTACATCTATCAATGGACGCGGTGTGAAATATTGACCAGCCCCTGATTTGGTTTCACTCGCATTCTTCTCTAGCAATCCCTCATAAAGGTCCCCAAGACCTTCTTCCTTGGCGGAATACCAATCGAGTTGATCAATGGAACGCACGATTTTTTCCAGATTCTTAGGTTCATCGATATTAGAGCTGGCATTCATATAAATCTGCTTAATAATCTCGTTGCCCTCTTTGCCAAGATCAAGTAGCAGTTGGCGATAATGATTAGTTAATTCTAAGCCGTGACGTTCCTTTAACGAATCCCAGCGATATTGCTCAGGCAGAATACCCTCGTTGTCTGTCTCCTTCATCATTTTAAGAAAAAGAAGGTACGTTAATTCTGTTACATATTGGTGATACGTGATGCCATCATCACGCAGTACATTACACAGGTTCCAAAGCTTCTGTACAATTTCCTGATTTCTCATTTTTTAAGCTTGCTCCTTCAGTCTGGTTGGATATAGCGCAACGTTTATTGTAGCAACAATCTGGTCCAATTGACCATCAAAAATTTTATTCAACTGCTTATAGCCACCCTTGCTACGGAAAGGTTCCACATCAAATGCTTTTTCAGGATTAGGGTCTAAGACCGATTCTTGAAGCAATTGCTTCTCAATCCGTTTCAGCCAGTCTTTTTGCACTTTTGGCCAAACCCTCATCTCATAAATTTTCCTCATCGCTTTCTCGATCCGTTCTTCATGACTGATCAGCGGATCCCCAAGCGCTTGCTGGCGGATAAAACTGATGATGTCTGCGGCAATGTCCTGTTGCTTCACATCGCGCCATGCAGTTTGCAGATTTTTTTCCGTAAATCCCTTCTGATCCAGAGCCACACGAAGCTTCCGCAACTCTTCCCGAGTCAGATCATTTGGGCGTGTGCAGATGATATTTAGTGCTGGAATCAGGTTAATGTTCTCACGGATAAAATCGTTGAATCCTTCCAAATAATCCTCTGGCTTGTTTGCATCCCCATAACCGCGTGTAACTCCAATCAATTTATCTTGGTGATCCGAGATGAACTGACGATTATGCCGTCCCCGATTCTCTTCAATAAATTGCAGTAATTGCGGCTTGCGCAGTAACGTTTCACTTACCTGCTCAGCGCTTGTCCCTTTCACCTCATCAATAAACTCATCAATATTCTTCCCATCAGATAGAGCTTTGAAATCCTCATGATCCTGAGGCGTCCAGCGCTGCTTCTTTCGCTGCATCTTTGCAACGATCTCTTCCTGATGTGATTTCATGTGATGCTCACTCTTCATCTGCTTTAGCTCATCGACCAAGAGATCAAGGGAGACCTGTGGTCTCGTCACTACAGGTTTCATGTCCGTATATGGTTTAAGCGACTCATAGATACCTACAGCATCATATATCATAAAATGATCCTTATCGATTTCATCACAGCGGCGGGTAGCCCGTCCCAACATTTGTTCATATAGGATACGGGAACGGACCCTCCGTAGGAAGACTACATGGGAGATACTCGGGATATCAATTCCAGTCGTAAGCAAATCCACGGTGACCACGATGTTCGGAAACCGTTCATTTTTGAAGAGTTTAATGGCATGTAGTGGGTCTTTGATCGAACCTGTAATCTTTAAGATTGCACCATCGTCTATAGGACCATATTTCTTCTCCAATTCTTCCTTAAACATCCGAACCACCATGTCCGCATGATCATCTGTTGCTGCAAAGATTAAGGTCTTGCCGTCCGCTTCGGGATCGATATATTCAGTCAGTGCCTCCAGAACCACACGATTGAAATTCTCCGTGATCACCGTCTTATTGAACTGTGTCACTTCGATACTGACCTCGTCTTCCAACATTTCTTTCTCCACGGTTCCTAAATCCACATTATAGACTGCCACTTCCTCACCGATTTGCCACTTGATGCCGTTCTTTTTTAGTTCTGTTTCAAACTGAATAGGCGGCTCATGATCGATCAAATATCCATCAATTACTGCTTCACGGTAGGAGTAGTTATAGATTGCTTTATCAAAAATCTCAACGGTATGAAGGGCTGGGGTAGCCGTTAATCCGATACGCACAGCATCAAAGTAATCCAGAACCTTCCGATACTTGCTCACATAATCGGCATGATCTCGAAACTCCAGCTCAATCTCTGTCATTTCCTTATCTAGCGTATAGCCACGGTGGGCTTCATCCACGATAATACAATCGTACTGATCTACGGAAGGAATGCCTTTGTCGTCATCACTATAAAAGAGTCTCTTGACCATACCTTGAACGGTCGCAATCTGTACCTTCGTTTCCGCATTGGGCTTCTTGTCATCCAGCGTCTGAAGTTCAAAAATCTCAGTAAACGAATGATAGCTTTCCAGCTTAGAATCCTTAAACGCAGCCTCAGCCTGACGGCCTAATGCGGAACGATCGACCAGGAACAAGATTCTTTTAAAACGATTATGTTTGATCAGTCGATAGATTAAACCTATAGCCATCCTTGTCTTGCCTGTACCTGTAGCCATGGCTACAAGAATTTTGCGCTGTCCAGCTTCTATCGCGTGTTCTACCGATAAAATTGCATTCTCCTGATACTCACGCAGATGCAGATAATCCAGTGATTCGTCGCGGAGATCTTTTGTCGCCTGATCTATGTCCTGCTGCAAAAGAGCTTTTAGACCTTCAGGCGAATACCACGTTTGCAATACTCTGGCATGATTCGTAGGCTTACGCGCATCGAGGAACCATATTCCCGACTTGTGCTCAAGCTGCTTCAAGTATGGGCGTCCATTGGTCGCAAAAAGAAACGGCACCTGATAGTTCCCCCACGGCCCATGAATAACTTCCTCGCCATGTTTAATCACATAGGAGGCGTATTTCTTGGCCTGCTCAATGTCGGATTGTACATCTTTGCCCTGTCGTTTAGCTTCAACGATACCGATAAATTCCATACCATAAAACAAGGCATAATCTGCAAAACCGTTCTTCAGCGGCCATTCTGCTATAGCAAGGTATCTGCCTTTTTCAGGACGAGTCCCTGCGCTAAAACGGAGTTGTAATGTATCTGATTCCCAGCCAGCTTGACGAAGCTTATCATCTATAATGACTCTAGTCTCTGCCTCGGTAAACTTTAACGCACTGCCCAGCTGTCTAGCCTTGGAATGACGTTTCTGTTTCTCATCTGAGGTTTTGGAATCCTGCTGCTGAGTAAGCTTCAACAATTCCTGTTCCAGCTGCTGTACCTTGGCATCATAGGAAGCGGCCAGCACCTCAAGCTGCTCCTGATTCTGTGAGTCCTCCTCTTTAGAAGGTTCGACATACTCGGGAGCTAAGAAGTCCCACTCCCCATACACCTGCATGAACCAGACGGATAAGCGAAAGGCCATGTTCAGCAAAGCCTTGGCTTCCTCCGTAGTTCCGTAAATCCCCTCTTCGTGATTGGCTTTATTCCCTATTTTGCGAATTGCATGAAGAATATCCAGTAGTTCTTCTGTCAGAAGATCTTCTTGCTTCAATTGTCTGAGCCTATCGTCTTGAGTCGCTCTCTCTAATAATTGCAGTTCTTCAATTGCACATATGTATTTCGTTATCGTCTCTCCAAACATACGAAGTTTTATCAGAGAGGTATTCGGGTCAATATAAACGTTCCGCTCCGCCATTTCGGCAAGATTGGATAGAATGTTCCAATGGTTCGATAAGAAAGTGAAATTGCTATTGTTCATTTCTTCACCTCTGGATGATTTATTCTTAAAATGTAAAATGCTGCATAGGAAAAATTTCCTAAGTCTATAATAACATTTTACAACTTCTTAAAGAATTAGATTTTATAAAATGTTATAATGACAAAAAGGCGGTGAGCAGAATGTCCATTTCAAAAGAACAATTGGAGCAAAGCTTTAGGGACAAATCTAACGTTGAGCTTGAAGACCTAGTCCAATTAATCGAAGAAAACTTTGGGTTCAACGTTATGCTGCAAAGGAAAGATGAGCACCCTACATTTACAGATAAACAAAAGAAAAGAATGACCTCAGTAATCTTTAAAGACGAAGGCGTTCTGACCCAACTTCAGCATGCTCAAAAGGATCGTACAGATGGCATTTCCACATACAATGACAGCGAGGAAGAGTTTGCGAAATTGCTAAATGAGGTTGAAAATGATACATGACCGTTACAAAGTTCTCTGGACCACCTATGCACGGGTAGCATTGGTGCGAATGAAGGAGTTTAAGGTTGACCCCATGAATGTATTTAAACGCTCAAAAGCTGTTTTAGCTGATGAGCCAAAATACAAAGCTGACGGAGTCTCAGACTTCCCTGGTTTTGAGTTTAACGGCTACTTCTGGGTATTAATCGGCAATATAATCATTATTTATAGGATTGACGAGGATCTTCGTGAAGTGTATGTCGATGCTTGTTACTTTGCAAATACTGGGCTGTCTCATTATGTGTTTTGGGGAATTGAGCCTGATGAAGAATAGCCTAACCCACAAACAGAATCTTTCGTGGGTTAGGCTATTTTTGTCCTATAAATCATCTATCTCAACAAGCCACTTATGAATCTTCGGCTCATTAATTCTTCCTAAAGCATATCTGGCCCACTTCTTCACATAACCCTTCTACTCTTACATATATATGATAAGAAGCATTTTGAATTCAATAAAATGGGGGGATCACATGCATCAGGATGAGGTGGCGGGTCTAGAGCGCGCCATTGCAGAAATTACGGAGATTGCTGTGGGATTTGGTCTAGATTTCTATCCCATGAGATATGAAATTTGTCCCGCAGACATCATTTATACCTTCGGAGCCTACGGTATGCCAACACGCTTTAGCCATTGGAGTTTCGGTAAAACCTTTCACAAAATGAAGATGCAGTATGACTTCGGCCTCAGCAAAATTTATGAGCTTGTTATCAATTCAAATCCCTGCTATGCCTTTCTTCTAGATGGTAACTCTTTAATTCAGAATAAACTCATTGTCGCCCACGTACTCGCACACTGTGATTTTTTCAAGAATAACGCTCGCTTCTCAGCTTCTAATCGCAATATGCTAGAGAGTATGTCGGCTACAGCAGAACGGATTAGTCGTTATGAAATGGAACATGGGACTGAAGCAGTTGAATCCTTCATAGATGCCGTTCTTGGCATTCAAGAGCATGTCGATCCACAGATCATTAAACCACAGCGCCTTGATAAACAACGGTATATAGAGAGAAAAATTCGAGAGCAACGCGATCCCCGTCAGTCTAGCACCCCTCCTGGTGAGTATGATGATATATGGAAGATCGATGAACCTCAAGAATCTCATATCAAAAAAACATTAGCTGAATTAACATTTCCACCTGAGCCAGAAAAGGATATCGTCTGGTTTATTCAAGAGTACTCGGAAATTCTCGAAGAGTGGCAACGGGATATTATGAGTATGCTTCGAGATGAAATGTTATATTTCTGGCCACAAATGGAAACAAAGATCATGAACGAAGGCTGGGCTTCCTACTGGCATCAACGTATTCTTCGCGAGTTAGATCTTACGAGTGAGGAAACCATTGAGTTCGCTAAGCTCAATTCATCCGTTGTACAGCCCTCACAGCAGAGCCTCAACCCTTACTATTTGGGACTCAAAATATTTGAAGATATCGAGCATCGGTGGGAACATCCTACCAAGAAGGAACTAGAAATACCCGGGCGTAAACCAGGTCAGGGCCGAGAAAAAATGTTTGAGGTTCGTGAATTCGATTCTGACATTTCATTCTTGCGTAACTATTTAACCAAAAATTTAACAGAAGACCTCGACCTATACATCTTCGAGAAAAAAGGACCCGAATGGAAAATCACAGATAAATCATGGGAAAACATACGTGATCAAATGGTATTCGCCAAAACTAACGGGGGAAGTCCTTATCTAGTCGTAAAAGATGCTAACTATATGCGCACAGGCGAATTGGTGCTGAAGCATCAATATGAAGGTATTGAACTTGATCTCAAATACATGGAACGTACACTCCCTTATGTTTATAAACTATGGGGGAAAAGTGTTCATCTAGAGACCGTAGTGGAAGATAAGAAGGCTATTTTCATGTATGATGGTACGAAACATCATCGTAAATTTATATAAAGCTAAAACCACAAAATCCCCTTCAATATCACATAAATAAGTGATATTAAAGGGGATTTTGTATAGATTTCAGAGACAAAACATTCCTAGTTACTATCATGGACTCACCTTTTGGGAGCTCAAGGTAACCTTGGAGTTCCTGTCGACTGACGAATAACGAGATTCGACGGCTCCGTTAGGATCGGTGGCAAGTATTCGGAATTCTCAATCATCGTGATCAGGGACTCTATCGCTCTAACGCCGATATTGTGGATATTCTGATTAATCGTCGTCAATCCAGGCTTAAATACCTGTGCATAGTATGTATTATCGAATCCTACAACTGAAATATCTCCAGGGACATTTAGCCCGTGCTCTTCAATTTCATGAATTGCCCCAAATGCAGCCATATCCGAGGTGCATAATACTCCTGTCGGTGGAATAGGTAAAGAAAGTAGCTTTCGCATGGAGATAGCTCCGCCATCAAACGAATAGTCACACTTTTTCAAATACGACTTGTCATAAGAAATACCTAATTTCTCTAGTTGCTGTTTATAGCCTTCAAAGCGACTATTAGCCACTGCATGGCCCAACTCACCTGAAATATAGGCAATATGTCGATGGCCCAGATCATATAAGTGTTGTACCGCTAATTCTATAGCATTCTGGTTATCTGTCGTAATATAACCTGCACGATTACCTACAAGTGCTGTATCCACGAACATGACGGGCATATCCGTATGAACCAGTTGCTCCATACTAGGGTTCTCACGTTCTACTCCAAACACAATGACACCATCTAAATTACGACTCTGACAATGATCAATAAAAGAATAATCCGGGTCATCTAGACGCGTAGAGAGACGCATGAGATCATAACCACTGTGTTCCAAAGCTGTCTTAATTCCATCTAATAGTTCCGATACAAATGGATTCGTAAATGAAATGTTGATTAAGACGCCAACCGTCCATGAGCGTCCTTTTACAAGTCCTCTTGCTACTACATTCGGCTGATATCTTAGTTCCTTAATGATTAATTTAACTTTTTTTCTTGTTTTATCACTAACATCCGAATAATGGTTTATTACTTTGGAGACGGTTGCGACAGACACGCCTGCTTCCCTTGCTACATCATATATAGATGCCACTTCATCTCGACCTACTCTCTTTCTCATCTTTCTGCAACCGCTTAATAGCCTATGTTTACTCATTATAACCTATAAATCTATAGAGTGATAGAACTAACAAAAGTATTCCAAATTTGTTTATTTAGTACTAATAAAAACCGCCCTAGAGAATTTACTCCCCAAGGCAGTTTATATGGATTCTCTTTATTTCAAGCTATATTTCGTCTGTTATCTGTTAAGTAAACTACCAACATATCGTAGTAATTCATTAGCACATACAGGGCAATACCCATGGTCATCAATGAGTCTTTTACTAACTTCATTAATTCGTTTCAGCTGAGTTCCGTCAGGTGTCGTGGTTGATGTTGTAATTTTGACGATATCTTTGAGATCTACGAAAAGCTTCTTCTCGATGGCTTCCCGAAGTCTGTCATGGTTGTTGTATTCAAATTTCTTCCCTTTACGTGAGTATGCAGAGATGCGAATTAGAATTTCTTCTCGAAATGCTTTCTTGGCATTCTCAGATACGCCAATCTGTTCTTCTATGGAACGCATTAATCTTTCATCCGGATCCATCTCTTCATCGGTAAGCGGATCACGAATTTTAGACCAATTGCAGAATGCTTCTATGTTATCCAGATAATTCTCAAATAGTGTTTTAGCCGACTCTTCATAGGAATAAACAAAGGCTCGCTGTATTTCTTTCTTAGCTAACTCATCATATTCCTTACGTGCAACGGCGATAAAGTTAAGATAACGATCTCGTTCCTCTTTCGTAATGGAAGCATGCTGATCTAGCCCGTCTTTGATGGCTCGTAATACATCTAGAGCATTGATACACTGTGTGTCCTGCTTAATGAGTGCACTCGAAATCCGGTTAATGACATATCGAGGATCGACACCTGACATCCCTTCTTCTAGGTACTCATTCTGCATTTCCTTAAGATCTGCCTCTTTGTATCCTTCCACTTCTTCCCCATCATACATACGCATCTTTTTAACGAGATCCATGCCTTGCTTTTTCGTCTCTTTAAGTCTTGTCAGAATAGAGAATATTGCAGCGGACCTAAGCGCATGTGGGGCGATGTGAATATGTTTCATGTCACTTTGACCTATTAATTTCGCATAAATTTTTTCCTCTTCCGACACCTTCAGATTGTACGGGATAGGCATAACAATCATCCGTGATTGCAGCGCTTCATTCTTTTTGTTAGATATAAAAGACTTATATTCCGATTCATTCGTATGCGCAATAATCATTTCATCCGCCGAAATTAACGCGAATCTTCCTGCCTTGAAATTCCCTTCCTGTGTCAGTGATAACAAATTCCACAGAAATTTCTCATCGCACTTCAGCATTTCCTGGAACTCCATTAAACCACGATTCGCTTTATTCAACTCACCATCGAAACGATAGGCCCTTGGGTCCGACTCCGAACCAAATTCCGTTATGGTTGAGAAATCTATACTCCCTGTAAGATCAGCTATATCTTGTGATTTCGGGTCAGAAGGACTGAATGTGCCAATCCCGATACGGCCCTCTTCAGAGATGATTACACGGTTTACCCGCACCTGCTCAATATCTCCACCGTATTCTGTCTTCAGTCTCATTTGGCAAGAAGGGCATAGGCTTCCCTCAATCCTAACCCCAAGCTCCTTCTCTACTTCAGACCGCAGATCGAACGGAATGAGATGTAGAGGTTCTTCATGCATCGGGCAGCCTTCAATTGCGTACACAGCGCCCTTTTCTGTCTTCGAGAACCTTTCTAATCCACGTTTCAAGAGTGTAACTAATGTTGATTTACCACCACTAACAGGGCCCATTAGCAACAAAATACGTTTACGAACATCTAGCCGCCTCGCAGAGGAATGGAAATACTCTTCCACAAGCTTCTCAACCGCACGATCTAATCCAAAAATCTCCTGTTCAAAAAACTTATACCGTTTACGTCCATTTACCACTTCTGCGCCGTATGCTTCGATCATTTCATACACACGAGCATGCGCAGTCATGGCTGGAGTGGGATCAATGCGTAGCAAATCAATATATTGTTTAAATGTGCCACTCCACTCTAACTGTCCGCTCTCTGACCGATATGCAGCCACGCGTTCGAAAATATCCATGATTGCTACCTCCTATGACTATGTTATGAACTGGCATCACCAAGGATAATCTGCTACGACATCCATTAAACGCCGTACGTTTACCAATGGACGATTTAGAAAGAATGCAATGAAATTCATCGATTCTAATCGTTGTAAAAAATGTGTCAAGGGTTAACCCCATAGCGTTTAAAAGTGTATTACATACCTATGCAGGAAAGTAGGATTAGTTGACCTCTTTTTTCAACATCTATAGTTGGGCTTTTGTGAAATGCATGATTAAATTTAGTTAGTCTATTTCTTTTGATATACAATCTATAGATTTAATCATAGATATCACTTAGTATTTGATAGAGAGCCTGAGCATAAATTCATAAACAGCAAACATGGGTAAATACATACATCACATGATATTGGAGGTTTCACCATGAACACACGTAAAATATCTATTCTTGGAACGGGTAAATATTTGCCTAGTAAGACTGTTACATCACAGGAAATGGATACCATGCTAAATGTCCCTTCGGGATGGGTGCTGCGTAAATCTGATGTCCATACTCGCCATTACGCAGGTACTGAAACCGCTTCCTCCATGGGTGCACATGCTGCACATGCAGCACTTGAAGCCGCCAATCTAACGTTTGAGAATATCGATTGTATTATTTCTGCAAGTGGGACAACCGAGCAACCCCTCCCTTGTATGGCCTCTCTTATTCAAAGGGCTATGGGACAAGGAACTTCTGGCATTCCTTCTTTCGATATTAACTCAACTTGTCTTAGCTTTGTCGTAGCTTTAGATGTTATTTCTTACATGATCGAAGCAGGTAGATATAATAAAGTTCTAATCGTTTCTTCCGAGATTGCTTCAGTTGGATTGAATTACAATAACAAAGAGAGTGCTACCCTATTCGGAGATGGAGCTGCGGCCGTGATTGTGGGTCGTTCTAATGAACATTCTAGTTCAGCCATTCTTAGTTCTGGTATGGAAACCTACGGAGATGGGGCTCATTTATCGGAAATTCGTGGCGGTGGCACAAAGCTTCATGCCAAACAATATGCTGTGGACAACGCAGAGGATTACTTATTTGATATGGATGGTCCAGAAATTTTCAAAATGACTTACAAGAAAATGCCTACGTTCGTCGACAAACTTCTAGCCGAAGCCGATTCTCGAATAGAAGATATGAAAATAGTCATTCCCCACCAAGGGAGCGCCATGGCAATGAAACTTATTAGTCGTAAATTAGGTATTCCTAAGGATAAATTAATGTATATTACACCGGATCATGGGAATACAATCGCAGCATCTATCCCTATGGGTCTTCATGAAGCCATTGTCCAATCAAGAATTCACCGTGGAGATCGAATCATGCTCCTAGGAACATCGGCTGGTCTATCTCTAGGAGGCATGATTATTGACTACTAATCATACCGGTACGTCCAAAATGAATATACTACTCACTGGAGGAAGAGCACCGGCTACACTCGACCTCGCCAGAATATTCGCTACAGCAGGTCATCATGTATATGTAGCAGAAAGTGTACATCATCATTTATGCCGAGTCTCCAATTCGGTAATCAAGAGTTTTCAAGTCGCTAAACCGAATGAGCAACCTGAGGCTTACATTCGTGATTTACAGAATATTGTGCATCAATATGAGATTGATATGCTTATTCCAACCTGTGAAGAAATTTTTCATATCTCCAAGCACATTACAAGTTTCATTACCGGCTGTAAAATATTTTCTGAACCAATCGAGAGACTCGACATACTGCATCATAAATGGAAATTTATAAAGTTAGTACAAGAGATGGGTTTCGATGTACCTGAGACTAGATTAATACATACCTCGCAGGAAATGAAGGCGTTAGGTGAGACTGGTTTTTTCAATAAACAAACCATACTCAAGCCTGTTTATTCGAGGTTCGCTTCTCGGATTCAGATGATCCACCCTTCACGTTCACAACGATCGAATGATAAAGTCATCACCGAGGTCGGGCGTTCGCTATCACCTTCTCATCCATGGATAGCACAACGCTTCATTCATGGGCAAGTCCTATGTTCCTACAGCGTTATTCATGATGGGAAAGTCATGGCCCATTGCGCCTATAAATCAGATTTCACAGCAGGCAGAGGTGCTAGCATTTATTTTGAATTTGTCGATCATCCTGAGCTACTTCATTGGGTAGAACAATTCGTGCAGAGATATCAATCCAATGGGCAGATTGCCTTCGACTTTATTCAGACAGCAGACGGAACATTATATCCCTTGGAATGCAATCCACGGGCAACAAGCGGGATTCATCTTTTCCGACCCCAGGATAACTTAGACCTTGCCTTTGTTGGACCACATCTGTTGTCAACGAATTCCTTACCGCTTACACCAAGCTCTAACTCAACAGCAATGCTTAAGCTAGCTATGCTTTCGTTTGGGGTTGTATCCAACCTAGGTCCCCACAAGTTACGAATGTGGTATCAAGCATATAAAAGAAGTCGTGATGTAGTGTACTCTGCTATCGACCCACATCCTTTTCGTGAGCAATTCCGAATTTTGCAAGAAACTCGACGGGTAAGTCGTAAATATAGCATTTCAATGTTAGAAGCTTCAACTCATGATATTGAATGGAATGGAGATTGAAGATGACAAGTGCGCTTATTACTGGCGGTACTGGATTTATCGGTCGAAGGTTGGCTATTGCCTTACAAGAACAGGGGTGGAATGTTACGGTATTCGGTAGAAATAAAGTTGTTGGGGAGCAACTTGAGAAGATGGGTATTTCATTTATTGAGGGTGATTTGAGAGATGAGACTGGCGTAAGTCAAGCTTGTAAGAACCAGCATACCGTCTTTCATAGCGGCGCCCTCTCTTCCCCTTGGGGAGAATACCGTGACTTCTATGACATTAATGTTAAGGGTACCCAACATGTCATACGAGGTTGTGAAATACACGATATTCAGCGTTTAGTACATGTCTCCACACCAAGTATCTATTTCAATTACACCGATCGGTTGGGTATTTCTGAAACAGCCCCCCTCCCTCGTAGACCTGCTAATGCATATGCCGACACGAAAAGAAAAGCAGAATTAGAAGTGGGGAACGCTCATGCTAGAGGATTGAGTACAGTAATCATTAGACCAAGAGCGGTCTACGGTCCGGGCGACACGACCTTACTACCCAGACTGATTGAAGCGAACAATCATGGTGGTGTGCCTCTCTTCCGTGCGGGGAATATCACACTTGATCTGACCTATGTAGATAATGTCGTCGATGCCTTAATTCTATGTGCACTTGCTCCAGCAAAGGCTTGTGGACAAGCCTACAATATCTCTAATGGGGAACCTGTCACTCTAATTAACGTACTTAGGCAACTATTTATTGAACTAAATCAACCCCTTAACCTTAGAAACATGCCATATCCAATTGCTTATGGACTAGCAGCGATACTAGAGTGGAAATCTCGAATCAGCTCCAGCCGTCGTGAACCTTTGCTTACTAGATATACCGTAGGCGTCCTTGCGAAGCATCAGACACTGGACCTCTCTTTAGCTCGAGATCAGCTGGGATATAGTCCTCGAATTGATATGGAAGAAGGAATACGTCTTTTTGCAGAATGGTGGAAAGCCAAATGAACTCACTAACAACAAAGAATATAAAGTTAACCTTACATAGTGCAGGATATTGCCTTCATCCTGAATTCGTAACCATTAAGGGGGGGTCCTTTCGTCCAAGTAAATATCCAGCTGGATTCGCGACGATTAGACATCCTGAGCTCGGTGTTATTCTATTTGATACGGGCTATTCTGAACATTTCTTTACAGAAACAAGTCGATTTCCAGCTTCCATTTATGCCCGAATTACACCCGTGCGATATCAGAGTAGGGATAGCGCAGCTAACCAATTAAGAATCGTAGGAATAGAACCGAATCAGGTTAAATTCATCATCTTATCCCATTTCCATGCTGACCATATTGCGGGCTTACGTGATTTCCCGGATGCACAATTATTGTATCTGCCTCGTGCCTATGATGCTGTTAAAAACTTACGTGGGTTAGCTGCATTACGAGCAGGCTATCTCCCTGGACTGTTACCTGAGGATTTCGAGGAACGTTCCGTTCCAATCCAACCCAAGCTAGTACACCCCTTTCCTAGTGATTTTCCCTTTGAACAAGGTCATGATCTGTTCCGTGATGGCAGTATCATCGCCGTTGATATTTCGGGACACGCGACTGGACAAATTGGCTTATTTGTCTCCACAACATCAGAGAATTATTTCTTATGTGCAGATGCAGCTTGGTCTACTCGTGCCATCCATGAGCATCGTCTGCCCCATCCTGTATCTCGTCTTATTATGGCTGACTCTAAGGCTCACGATGATTCATTTGAACGTGTGCATCAACTTCATCAGCAGTACCCTTCACTACAAATTGTACCTTCCCATTGTCTTGATATCTGGGAACGATATATTCAAGGAGATGCAACCTTATGAATTCCAAATGGATTGTAATCAAACATTATATGGCCACTCGATATGGACGCCGTTATAAATCAAGACACTCATTAGAACAATGGCAGGAACACCAAATAACGACACACCTAGATTGGGTTCGCCAACATTCTCCTTTCTATCGAGAACTATGGAAAGATATCCCTACGTCACTTTGGAGAAGCTTTCCGATCATCGACAAGAAATTGATGATGAACGGGTTCGATCAACTTAATACAGCTGGAATCACCAAGAAGGAAGCCTTTGAGTTAGCTCTTATGGCTGAACAGACTCGTGACTTTCAGCCGTCCATTCATGGTATAACGGTCGGCTTATCCTCTGGAACATCGGGCAATCGGGGCATCTTTCTTGTCGGGGAACAGGAACGTTATGCTTGGGCGGGTACCGTACTCGCTAAGGTCCTTCCAAAATCATTGTTACACAGTGAACGAATTGCCTTCTTCCTTCGGGCTGATAGCAACTTGTATGGATCTGTATCCGGAGGACGCCTGCAATTCGAATTCTATGATCTTCTAGATGATATGGAACAACATATCACTAGATTGAACACCTATAAACCAACACTATTAATTGCCCCAGCCTCTCTTTTGAGAATGCTTGCGGATGCTATGATGAACAAGCAGTTAAAGATCACACCGACCAAAGTCATTTCCGTTGCTGAGGTACTTGATCCCCTCGATCGACTTCGAATCGAAGAAGCCTTTCATCAAAAGGTTCACCAAATTTATCAATGTACAGAAGGTTTCCTCGCAGCTACGTGCTCACATGGAACCCTTCATTTAAATGAAGATATCGTTCACATTGAGAAAGAATATGTAGATCGCAAACTCGGGAAATTCGTGCCTATCATAACCGATTTCACACGTTCGACTCAGCCCATAATCAGATATCGCCTTGATGACATACTCACAGAGCAAGCTCAGTGTCCATGTGGCTCACAGCATACCGCCCTCTCCTCCATTGAAGGGCGCTGTGATGATGTATTCTACTTTAAGGATATCTCAAATTCATCTCTTATACCTGTGTTTCCAGATTTCCTCTCACGTGTTATTGTACATTCTTCTTCTGATGTTGAGGATTATACCATGATCCAGTGGGATACCCATCACATCGAAATTGCACTTCGTGTACCAACACTATCTATTGAGAAGGCACAAATGGCTATCACCATTGCCTTGAATCAGCTCTGTCATAAGCTGGCCTGTGAAGCTCCCACGATTTCTTTTACGGAATATACAGATAATCTCATTGGGCGAAAACTTCGTCGTATTGAAAGAAGGTACGAGGTAGATGGCTTATCACCCGTTACAGGGAATTCTATTGGCTAACCCTTGAAAAATGCCGAAATGGAACCACAAGAAGGAGATCCTAACATGCCAACTGAGAGTAGAAAGGTAGTATTGCTAACGGGTGCATCTGGAGGTATTGGACAACAAACAGCGCTGATGCTAGCCGCTCAAGGCTATCTCGTTGCGGCTTGCATGAGAGAGCTTGCTAAGGCTGAGTCTTTAATAGAAGCAGCTACTAGTCTGGGTATTGATCTATCGCTTATTCATTGCATTCAGTTAGATGTCACAAACTCTGATGAGAGAACACAAGTTCTAGACATGTTAATCCATACGTACGGGCGTATAGACGTACTCATTAACAATGCTGGACTAGCTATTGCAGGAGCGATTGAGGATATCCCTCTATCTGAATGGCATCGACAAATGGAGACAAATTTCTTCGGTGTGGTAGCTTTAACTCAATTAGTACTGCCTGTCATGCGTACACAAGGTAAAGGGCTCATTTTGAACATGAGTAGCGTTGCCGGCGTCATTGGCATCCCGATTTATGCTCCTTATTCAGCTTCTAAATTTGCTTTAGAAGGCTTCAGTGAATCACTACGATTAGAGGTTCATCCCTATGGTATACAGGTTGTCATTCTGGAACCTGGGGTATTTCGGACACCCATCTGGAAGAAAGGCATTACGGAAGCATATGTTCCTTCTCAAGACGGTCCCTATCATCATCAAGTATCATCCATATTGAGATACGCGTCTCAGCTAAGTCAATCTGCTCCTGAGCCTCATCAAGTCGCACGTAAAATCACAACTATTCTGAATCGAAGGTCACCCAAACTACGTTATGCTGTGGGTAGGGATGCACAATTCATGTTATGGATGAAGTCTATACTCCCTTGGCGCTGGCTCGAATGGATTGTACAAAGTGTGCTAGCAAGACGACAATAAAGTGGTAATATATAAAGAGCCTTATGCTGTACTTAATTCATAAGAAAGGGGGGACCGGATATGGCCGTCAAGCATGAGACCGAGCTGTATGACCCTTTGAAAAAGTTTTTTGAGCAACAAGGATATGTTATCAAGGGAGAAGTCCGACACTGTGACCTCGTTGGCGTGCGAGATGATCTACCTGAGCCTCTCATCGTTGAAATGAAAAAGACGTTCAACCTCTCGCTACTGTTGCAAGGGTTAGAACGCCTGAAATTAAGTTCGAATGTATATTTGGCTGTGGAACGGAGTCGCGCAAAGCGTGGAGCGGTCAATCAACGTTGGGGTGACCTAACCAATCTATGTCAGCGCCTTGGACTCGGACTCATCACCATCACCTTTTATAAGACCAAAAAACCAATTGTCGAGATGATTACACACCCTAATGCAGCCCTAACGTATCCAAAAAACAATAAACGTCGGAAGACACAACTCATTGAAGAATTCCATGAACGAAGCGGTGACTACAATACGGGAGGAAGCAATCGCGCGAAATTGGTGACCGCGTACCGTGAGAAGGCACTACGTCTTGCCCATTCCTTAAGAGATGTTGATCCTGCTGGAGTCTCCCCTGCTTATTTACGCAATCTCACGGGACTAAGTACTGCCTCCTCCATCCTTCAGAATAATTACTATGGATGGTTTGAACGAATTTCACGAGGACGATATGTTCTTACACAAGTAGGCGTTGCAGCCTTAGAACAATATGTAAACGTGTTAGAACCACGCTCCACCAACCCTATCCCACTCACAGAACTCCTGACTCTTGGAGATTCCGAATCCAACTAACTTCGCGCTGTGAATTCATGAATTGCCTCACTAATCAGATTCATTCCTAGCCATAACTCATCTCGGCCTGGATGAGTAAAATTAAGACGGATGCGATCCATTCCTCCCTCCCCCGCATAACAAAGAGTGCCCGGTAAGAAACTAACTCCTTTTCCAATTGAGCACTTCAATAGTGACTCACTATGCAGTCCAGCAGGAAGCTGCACCCACAAAAACATTCCACCAGCAGGAAGCGTATAATGGATACCTTTCCAGGCTGGGCGTTTCAAGAGCTCGTTCATTAATTTCAGACGAATACTATATTCGCGATTTAGAAGGACTATATGTTTATTCCAATCGAATAATGTCGATTCCAGTAACTGATGTAGAAGCCTCTGGTTCAGGTTACTAGACTGCCAATCCGCCAGCTGTTTAGCTGCAGCCATAACTTCAATCAGCTGGCGATTACCTGCCGCCCAGCCCGTACGAAGTCCTGGAGCTACGGTCTTGCTGAACGAACCTACATACAATACTTGTCCACCAACTCCATGACCATCCAAGGCAAAGAGAGAGGGATAACTCTCCACCATAAAAGAGGGATCCTTCGCACTCATGAAATGGAGATCACCATACGAGTCATCTTCCACAATGAGAATGTTATGTCTCCGACATAACTCAAGTACCTCGTTGCGTCTTTCTATGCTCCAGAGAACACCTGTTGGATTCGTAAAATTGGGAGCAACGAAGAGAAGCTTAGGATGATGAGCTTCAATCTGTTGAAGTAAATGTTCGACCCGAATTCCGTCCTCATTCCCTTCTACAGGAATTATATCTGCACCTTGCATCCTTAATATTTGCAGACATCCCGGGGACGTAGGATTCTCCACAAGCACCGTATCCCCTGGATCAACATACACTCTCGCAAGCAGATCCATCGCCTGTTGGCTACCTGTCGTAAGTAGAATTTCACTTACCTTCACTTCTACGTCTTTATGTAGTCTCCATTCCGCTCTAAGCCATTCACGCAGTGGGGTATACCCTTCTGGATCACCGTATTGCAAAGCCAGCGGGTTACTAGATAGAACGGCAGCAGCAGCCGATTTCAACGGTGTAAGCGGGAATAAATCTTCTGCTGGTAACTCCTCAGCAAAAGATATAAATGATTCCTGCCGTGGGTATGACTTAATATACTTAAGCGAAGATGACATCATCCATTCCGCTCTCGAAGTAAAAGAGTACCGCATGATTTCTCCTCCTCCATCTATCTATTTATCTTTGGTTAACCCCTCAATCGTATTCGGTTCAAGCTTTAAATATGCTTAATTCACATAAAATGGATTCCTTAAGCGTACATCGGGCTATGGATTTGCGTTTGCGAATGAAGAGTGTATTTCTCTATGGCCTGTGCACGCGTCGATACATTTAACTTCACATAAATTTTCCGTAAGTAATTATCGATAGATCTCCTGCTAACCTCAACCTCTAGAGCTATTTTATCGTATGTAATTCCTTGAATAATTCGTTCCAATATGAATATTTCCATCTCTGTTAATTCAAATAGATCTTGCTTGGACATGGGAGCAACAATAGGCCAAATCCCATGCTTCAGCCAATCAAGCGGTAATAATGTGAACCCCGCACGCAAGCCTTCAATGAGCAGAATAAGCTGTGAAGAAGTTGCCTGCTTAGACAGAACACCACTTGCTCCTAAACTGAACATCGTATGAACCACAGAAAGTCCTTCATCGTCTGTATATATGATGACTTCACTTCCTGGAGATTGATACTTTATTTGGGCAAGCAATACCTCTGATTTACCTTCAGGTAGATAATCATCCAATAGGATGAGTTCAGGCTTCAACTCTTCAATCAAATGTATACCGTCTTCAAAAGAAGAGAACATCCCCTGTACCTGTAAATTCTCCTGCTCCTCTAATATTAGCTTCGTTCCTAGCATTCGTGTCGGTTGACTATCTATGATTACAACTCGCCAAACCTTCGGCATTGTAAAAGACCCCCTGAACTTATGATAAATAAGCAACAAAAAGATTGTATATCAATATTTCCATAAATGGAAATGTAATTCTAGTTATTCTCGTATTTTATATCGTATTTTGCGAAATCAATAGGGTAATGATAGAATAAGAATTCGATAAAAAAGCATTGAGGTGATGAAATGCAGTCTTCCACGAAGACCACAACGCATTATAACCAACGAAGTAAAACTAAAAGTGGTCCCTCTGTAAAACTATTCTTGCTAGTATGGATCGTATTGATCGCATTGGGTATTACTGCTACCTATTTATATAGCAATCATTTGAAGCAAGACATGCTCCAGCAATTACAGCGGGAAACACAGAAACAAATGACACTATTAAAAGTTGATTATGAGAAACAACTAAGTATCATATCTACACAAGTAGGTGAACTTGATAGCAAGGTGCAGTCTTTCAATGAACTTCTTACATTCACGAAAGATAATGCTACAAGTAAAACTGACAACAGCAACAAGTTATATACTCAGCTGAACGATGTCAAAAATCAGTTGAACACGTTGCAAAAGAAAATGGATCTTCTCAAATGACATTGCAAGTTAAACATGTCAATCGTTTCTTTTTAATACTAACAGCACCTTTCTTTGGCCTTTTCCTGTGGCTCATCATCAGCTCAGCACCTCTACAATGGGATACAGATACCCAAGCATTTGTCCCTAGCCTAACTTTAGATTCACAGACACAATCGATCTCCGAGCAATTAGGACAAGCTGAGAACATGGCGCAAGGGACTCTGTCCTCCATTCGTAAATCAGCGAAAATTTATCAAAGTACACTAGATACGACATCTTCTATTGTTCAATTAGCACGTGTACAAGCCCTAATACCAGAGCAAATCTATAATCAAAAAATTTCTACAAAGCTAGGTACGCCCTACGAACGTGTAGACAGTGACCGGATTACAATTGAACTTTTCAAAGTGAATACAGGTTATTATCGCGGATATGCCATGAAGGTGAAGCTCAAAGATCCAACAGCGATGCAAATGAGTTTAGGTAGTAACACTGTAGGTGGATCGGAGACGACATTACAAGCTGTTAAGCGTAATGATGCAGTAGCTGGTATTAATGCTGGAGGTTTTGCCGATGGTGGTGGCAAACGTTACCCCCTAAGTACAACCGTAATGGACGGTCAGTATGTAACCGGTTTTGAATCTAGTTACAAAGATCTTTCCTTCGTAGGTCTAAATCAATCAGGTAAACTTATCGGCGGTAAATTTCAGAAGAAACAAGACCTAGATGACCTTGAGCCTTCATTTGGTGCCACATTTGTACCCACTCTCCTTACCGATGGTCATAAAGTACCGATTCCCGTGAAATGGCAGACTTCACCAGTCAGGGCACCACGTACAGTCATAGGAAACTATAAGGATGATCAATTACTCATTCTTGTCATCGATGGATACAATGAGAATGGAAGCTCGGGTGCTACATTGAAAGAGCTACAAAAAAAGTTGTTTAACTTAGGCGTTCGTAATGCCTATAACTTGGATGGCGGAGGCTCATCATCCCTTATTCTGAAAGACAAAATCATCAATAAACCTTCAGATGGTAATCTTCGCCAGGTTCCGACAAATTTCTTATTTTTTAAATAATGATATTGTATTTATTTTTCCGATCAAGCTGGTTATAATAGTAATTATAAGGTACTTGTAAGTAGTATGATCAGGAGGTGGCTTGGATGTCTTTCTCATTAACTTTTTGGATTATTATGCTTGTGCTCGCGTTATTCGTGACGGGCATTCTTACATCCTCTTACAACGAAGATAAAACTAAGGGTCTGTAAGAACGTAAAGCTTCCTCTTTCCTGGGGAAGCTTTTTTTTAATATTAGAGGTTGTTCCATTAGTCCTCTATCATCACTTAGTAATGCCAAATAGAAAATAAACATCTACACTTTACAAAAAAGCATCGCGAATATTCGCGATGCCATTTGTTGTGTGCCTATGCTTGAAGCAATTGTGTCATTTCAGACAGACATGGGGCACAAATATAACGATCTTTGAAATCATTTACTTCTTCTATTGAACCGCAAAAAACACATTTTGGGCGGTAACGCTCCAATATAATATGTTCTCCTTGTACCAAAATTTCAACTGGGTCGCCTTCATTCATCTGATACCTTTTTCTCAGAGACTTAGGTAAGACAATTCTTCCCAGCTGATCCACCTTACGAACTACACCAGCAGGTTTCATTATGGAAGTACACCTCTCCTATTAACGATTATGAATCTTTACTAATTTGAAGCAGTTTCTAAATATAAGAATCATACTTTTAACTAAAAAAAAATGAGTCTTTATTAATAGTTCGATATAAGGATGTCGAATCCTGCTATCTAACTATTTTTTTATTATAATCAACCTAATTGGCCAAAAAATCTCCGACCAGATCGATCTTACTCCATACCTGGAAAATCTAGCTGCCGTAGTGCTTCATAGATGATAATAGCAGCAGAATTAGAAAGATTCAAGGAACGAACCTTATCTGACATAGGTAACGTCATACACGTATCCGGGTTCGCCGCAAGCAATTCCGGAGGTAGTCCTTTAGTCTCTTTACCAAATACGAAGAAGTCCTCATCTTGAAAGCTGAAATCAGTAAATTTCTGATCAACTTTAGTTGTAGCATAAAAAAAGCGACTCCCTGCATACTTCTCTTGAACTTCTGCAAAAGAATTATGGTATTCAATGTGAACTGCATGCCAATAATCTAATCCTGCTCTCTTCAACGTTGCATCATCTGTACGAAATCCTAGAGGATGCACCAAATGCAAATGTGCACCTGTTGCAGCGCAAGTTCTAGCAATGTTACCCGTATTAGCTGGTATTTCGGGTTCGACTAACACGATATGTAAAGCCATGATGTCCTCATCCACCTATCTTTTCCCACTTATTTGAACCCCATAAAAGATTCATAGATCAACGCCCACTGCGTTCGTCTTTTATCATTGTACGTTTATCCGTGAACAATTACCAATGCACGATTACCAAACATCAGTGAAAACAAATAGGAATGATCGCTTCAAAAAACCTCCCGCCATAGGCGGAAGGTCGGAAATTTGAATTAAAATTCATCACCTTGTTACCTGTTAACCATTGTCTTTTTGGAAACGAACCATGAAATCAGTCAAAGCCTTACAACTGTCATAAGGAACAGCATTGTAAATTGAAGCTCGCAATCCACCTACACTCCGATGTCCTTTTAGACCTACAAAACCTTCTTGCTCTGATTCCTTAATGAACTTATTCTCTAGTTCTTCGGAAGTCAGGCGGAAAGTAATATTCATGATAGAACGACTTGCTAAATCAACAGGTCCTCGGTAAAAGCCATCACTATTATCTATTGTATCATAGATTAGACTAGCTTTCTTCCTATTATTAGCTTCTACACCTTCAATACCACCTTGCTCTTCCACCCATTTAAGAACTTCATTAACCATATATACTGAGAAAGCCGGCGGTGTATTGTAAAGAGAATTATTCGAAAGGTGCGTATCATAACGTAGCATGGATGGCACACCTTTAGGTGATTCGTTAAGTAATTCTTCCTTCGCAATAACGATCGTTACACCTGATGGTCCTAGGTTTTTTTGCGCGCCTGCATAAATGAGGTCGAACTGAGTGATATCAAGTTTGCGACTTAGAATATCACTAGACATGTCAACAATAAGAGGTACATTTCCTGTCTCTGGATACGTCTGATATTGAGTACCTTCAATAGTCTCATTAGAAGTAATATGTACATAGGCAGCATTCTCAGGTATAACAACATCACTTAGGTTAGGAATAGTCATAAATTTGTCAGCTGCTGAAGAAGCCAATACAGTAGTCTCACCTAGTAACTTCGCTTCTTTAATCGCTTTATCAGCCCAACTTCCCGAATGTACATAAGCTGCAACTTTACCCTCGCTCAAGAAGTTCATTGGAATCATAGCAAATTGTGTACTTGCCCCACCTTGTAAGAACAGTACCTTGTACCCTTCTGGATTACCAAGTAAAGAAAGTAACCGCGTTATGGCTTCATTATGAACTCCTTCATAGACTTTACCACGGTGTGACATTTCCATAATAGACATGCCTGTGTTGTGGAAATCCACAAATTCAGCTTGTGCACGCTCCAATACTTCCAACGGTAATGCAGCCGGTCCGGCATTAAAATTATAGGCTCTCTTAGTCATGTGTATATCCCCGCTTTCCCTATCTCTTATTCTCTAAATATGATATCGCTATGATAGCAGTAATACTCAAGGTCATCAAGTAGGTTATGCACGATCTTACATCTAACGGGACATTTAATTTATTTATAGGCCTGCTATGTTTTATTTATCGGACTAAAGCGACACCGTGCGAAAAGGGTACTTGCCCAGAAAAAGCGGCTTCGCCATCCTTAGAGGAACATTTACCGTTTCAGGTAAAACTATTTATAAAGAATAGTCGAACTTAACCTTTTCATATATTCAAACAAAATCCCTCGGGTATAAATAACCCGAAGGACTTGTTGAATAATACATTTCTAAATATTGGATTAACAATCGAAATAAAGACCATATTCATGTGGATGAACACGAATTGCTACTGATTTAGCTTCAGTGCGTTTCAGAGAAACGAAGTTGTCGATGAAGGATTTAGTGAACACTTCACCTTCAGTAAGGAATTCGTAGTCTGCTTCCAATGCATCTAATGCTTCCTCCAAGGAAGCAGGAACACTACGGATTTTGGATTTCTCATCTTCCGATAATTCATAGATGTTAGTGTCCATAGGTCCATATCCAAGCTCAATTGGATCAATCTTTCTCTTGATACCATCTAGACCAGCCATTAGCATAGCTGAGAATGCCAGATACGGGTTAGCCGTGGAGTCAGGAGTACGGAATTCAACACGACAACCCTTAGGCGTTACAGCAGCCACTGGGATGCGTATCGCTGCCGAACGATTTCCTTTGGAGTACACCAGATTTACTGGCGCTTCGTATCCAGGAACCAAACGTTTGAATGAGTTTGTAGATGGATTAGTTAACGCGATTAATGCAGGAGCATGGTATAGAATACCACCGATATAATGTAACGCCATCTCACTCATGTTCGCATAGCCACCTTTTTCATAGAAAAGAGGTGTATCGCCATTAAAGATGGATTGGTGAACGTGCATTCCGCTTCCGTTATCTCCAAAAATCGGTTTTGGCATAAAGGTCGCTACTTTTCCATATTGGCGTGCCGTGTTATGCACAATATATTTATATTTAAGAAGATTATCAGCTGTCTTCTTCAAGGTATCGAAACGGAAGTTAATTTCAGCTTGACCTGCAGTTGCTACTTCATGGTGATGACGCTCAATACGTAGTCCTGCTTCTTCAAGCAAGCGACACATTTCGCTACGGATGTCTTGTTGTTTGTCTATAGGAGCAACTGGTACGTATCCTCCCTTAACGCCAACCTTGAAACCAAGATTGCCTCCTTCTTCCTTGCGATTCGTATTCCATGCCGCTTCTTCAGAATCTACAAAGTAAGAAGAACTGTTCATACCACTTTCATAACGCACATCGTCAAAAATAAAGAATTCGGATTCTGGAGCAAAAAATGCTGTTGTGCCTACGCCACTTTTTTGCAGAAACTCTTCTGCTTTATCAGCGATACTACGTGGGTCACGCTCATAACGTTCGCCATCTGGCGTATGAATGTTACACATAATATTTAAAGTTGGGTGTGCAGTGAAAGCATCGATGAATATGGACTCTGGATCTGGCATCATTACCATATCTGATTCTTCGATACCTCGAAATCCAGCAATAGAAGAACCGTCAAACGCTACTCCGTTCACAAACGTTTCTTCATCAACTTCGGAAGATGGTAAACTAATATGATGAGCACGTCCTGCTAAATCTACGAAACGAAAGTCAACCCACTCAATATTATTATCCTGGATACTTTTCAATACATTTTCAACTGACATGTCTTTTCCTCCCAATTTCCGAACATTAACTTATATTCATCATGCGAATGTTCATGAACATTTATTTTCTGTCGTCATTATAAAACGCAAAATTTTCAGCGTCAATATCTATGTAAGGTATTTCTTTCGATTGTGTGAGATAACCTGACATTGTATTCCGAGAGACTTTGTCCTTATTCAACACAAAGAGCCCACAATCCCTGATTTTTTCAGAGGTGGACTCCTTAACGGATATTCATATTATTTTATTTAGCACTTTAAGTGATTAATTTCTAATTACGAATACTTCTGCCGCTGCCTTCTCCGTGTTGAATGTTCTACCAACAATCGGAGCTAATTTCTCGATATCCTTCAATAAGGCTGCAAATTGATCTGGGAACAGCGACTGCACGCCATCTCCTGTCATCGAATTGTCTGGATCAGTATGCATTTCAATAATCATACCATCAGCACCAGCTGCAATGGATGCCTTAGCCATAGGTTCTACCAGCTCTCTGCGTCCCGTACCGTGACTTGGATCAGAGATTACAGGTAAATGACTGAGTTGTTGCAGAACTGGAATAGCAGCTAAATCTAGCGTGTTACGCGTGTATGACTCGAATGTACGGATGCCTCGTTCGCATAGCATAACATCGGGGTTCCCACCCGCAAGGATATACTCAGCTGCATTCAGTAATTCATCATATGTCGCACTGAATCCTCTCTTAAGTAGCACAGGTCTCCCACACGTTCCGAGTTTACGAAGCAAATCAAAGTTTTGCATATTCCGAGTTCCAATTTGCAAGATGTCAGCATATTCAGAACATACATCCACATATTCCGGTGTCATAACCTCTGTTATCGTTAATAAACCATGTTTCTTTCCTGCTTCTGCCATCATAATTAAACCTTCTACACCCACACCCTGGAAACTATATGGCCCTGTACGCGGCTTAAATGCTCCACCACGAAGAACTTGACCACCAGCAGCTTTAACTAATCGAGCTATTTCATCAATCTGTTCAGGAGATTCTACGGCACAAGGACCGCCCATAATAACGATCTCGTCACCACCAATTTGTACATCCTTTATATTAATAACGGTATTCTCGGGATGGAAATCACGGCTAGCCAATTTATAGGATTTAGAAATCTTAACTACATTATCCACACCATTCATTTGACGAAGGTGCTCCGCAAGTTTGGGAGTTACAGTACCAATTAACCCAACAACTGTACGATCTGCGCCACGAGATACATGTACTTGTAACCCTTCTTGTTCAATGACCTTTACAATTTCCTGAACTTGCTCATCTGATGTAGCATTAGACATAATTACGATCATTTTTATTCCGTCCCTTCGAATATGAGTTATATGATAGAAATACTTCTCCACTTAAACGCTTGTTCGCTTTTATGCTTTTATGCTTTTAATCGCTAAAGCAAATATACCGCATACAGCTATTCTCCGTCAAGCATAAATCCTCTATCCGCGCACATAAACAATGAAAAGACAGGCTTATGTTCAATCTAAGTCTGCCTTTTCATTTCTAACCTATTTATTCTGGTTACGACGTAGAGGTACTACTTTTCACTTTCACCGATGGAAGCAGCTTTTTCATATTCACAGTCCGCTTAATCTCCCATGTTTCTGGATTCGCTGCATCATATTGCTCAAGATACGTAATGACTTCCTTCGTAATAGGTGTCGGAGTAGATGCACCTGAAGTTACAGCTACTCTGCTAATCCCTTGTAGCCAAGCCTGATCGATTTCAGTTACATCTCCCACACGATAAGCCTTGACGTTAGCAATTTCTTCTGACACTTGCGCAAGTCGGTTGGAGTTATTGCTCCGAGGATCTCCGACAACAATGACTAGTTGCGCTTGACCTGCTTGTTCAGCTACCGCTTCTTGTCTGACTTGAGTAGCCATACAGATCTCATTATGAACTTCTGCTGTAGGGAATTTCAGTAGCAGTTTCTTCATGATATGCTTAATATCCCATTGGCTCATCGTCGTCTGATTGGTAATCACAATACGCGTTGTATTGAGAACAAGATCATGGATTTCCTCTTCCTTCTCAATGAGATGAACATGCCCAGGGGCAACACCAAGTGCACCCTCAGGTTCTGGGTGGTCTTTTTTACCAATATAAATAATCTCATACCCGTCGCTAACCTTTTCATCTATAAGGACATGCGTCTTCGTCACATCAGGACAAGTTGCATCTACAGTCGTTAATCCTTTGTCACGGGCAATCTTACGAACCTCTGGTGATACGCCATGAGCGGTAAAAATAACCGTACCCTTATCCACTTGGTCCAGAATATCCAGACGATTAGAGCCATCTAATGTAATAATGCCATCATCTTCAAAAGAATTCGTTACATGAGCGTTATGCACGATCATACCCAATATATATATAGGCCGAGGAAGATCTAGATTCTGAGCCGCTTGGCGAGCAAGCACCATCGCATCTACGACTCCATAACAGTATCCCCGAGGAGAAATTTTAAGAACCTCCACAAGTCTCACCCTCTTTTCTTTTTACTTTCCCACCTATTATAGCTTATTCAAGGGGAGCATGAAAGATTGTTGGTAACCAAATGATGAATGTCGTCCCTTCACCTAAGCGAGTTACGACTTCAACTGATCCTCCCATCTCATCTATAATCCATTTAGCAATAGATAAACCTAAGCCGATCCCTTCCGTCACACCTCTTGATTGATCTGCACGATAGAAACGTTCGAATATAAGCGGAACATCATTCTTATCCATTCCAATCCCTGTATCAGATATACGAATTCCAACTTGATCCTGATAACGGAATGCATCTAAGAGGACATGACCTTCAGGCGTATATTTAAATGCATTCTCAATGAAAATAAACAACATTTGCTGTAAATAATCTTTATTCCCATAGACATACAATCCGTTCAAGGTAGATAGATCTCCTGTTATCCATTCTGCATCATGAGGTAGGAATTGAGCACGACGAGAAACTTCTTCAACCAATACCTCGAGCGGAACAGGTTCCTTTTCAAAGGTATGGCCCGTATCTGCTCTTGCTAATGAGAGCATATCACTTACCAGTCGACTCATTCGCTTCGCCTCATCCGCAATATCGCCAACCGCTTCAATTGACATTGCCTTTAATGCCGCTTCATCTAGATTCGAACGATCTTCTGGTTCCTTACTCCACATTCTCTGTAATAAATCCACATTGCCACGAATCGTAGTTAACGGGGTTCTCAATTCATGTGATGCATCCGATACGAAACGGCGCTGCGCTGCATAGGAGTCTTCTAATTCCTTGTAGAATCCATCCATTCGTTCCAGCATATTGTTGACAGTTCCAATCAACTGACCAATCTCATCTTCGGGTCCATCATACTCGATCCGAACACTAAGATCCGCCCCCTTCTGAATCTGATTAGCAGCTTCTATCACTTTGCCAATCGGTCGCATAGATTTCCGAGCCAGAAACAACCCTAAGGTAGATGCAAAAATAATCATAATCAAAGAACCAAGGATCAGTATATTTTGTAGTCGATTAAGTAAAACTTGCTCCGGTCCAGTAAATGCAGCTACTTGAAGAAGTCCAATCATTTGTCCATTCTGAGGACCATTCTGAGCAAATATTGGCTGCTGATACAATATAAATGAATAATTTTCAATTTGAATATGACTTAATTCACCTACTGTAATCTTACTTTCCAGCGATGGAACAGGTATTTGCATACCCATTCGTTTTAGATTATCATCAGATATAATCTCACCATTCGTATAGTTATAAACTTGTATAAAAGTCTGGGTGTCCTGAAAATTACTTGGAGATTTAAATAAAAAGTTATATGTTCCATCATTTAAATTTATAACCGTTGACTGACTTCGTATAATCTGTATAATCTGCCGATTAATTTTCTTCTCAACTTCTGAGTAAGTATAATAGTGTATTACGCCATAAATGACACAGCCGAATACAATCAATGTAACGGCTAGAATGGCTGTATACCAAGCGGTCAGCCGTAATCGAATGGACATACTTAATTGTCACCTCTCAGGATATATCCTGCCCCACGAATAGTCTGAATAAGCCGACTTCTACCATTATCCTCCATCTTCTGGCGAAGCATGGCGATATAGACTTCAAGTACATTCGATTCACCACTATAATCATATCCCCATATTTTATCCATAATTAAATCGCGAGATAACACACGCTTCGGATTCTGCATGAATAAATTTAGAAGTTCAAATTCCTTAGCCGTCAGTTCTACTCGCTCCCCTGAACGTAACACTTCCCTTGCATCCATATCAAGAATGATATCTGCATAGGTAAGCTTATTGTCTCCAGCTTCATTCTGTTCAGGCTTACGTCTTAATAAAGCTCTTACACGGGCTAACATTTCTTCTAACGCAAATGGCTTGACCAAATAATCATCAGCTCCGAGATCTAATCCTTTCACTCTATGCTCCACTTCATCCTTCGCTGTAAGCATCAGAATGGGTATCTTGCTTCCACCTTCTCGCATACGTCGGCATACTTCAAAGCCATCTACTACGGGCATCATGACATCCAGCACAACGAGATCAGGTTCTCCTTCAAGAATAACGTTAAGACCTTCTGCCCCATTACTTGCTGTTACCACATCGTATCCCTCAAAAGCAAGTCCTCTGCGAAGCATGGATATAATTTTCTCATCATCATCAATAATTAGAATAGTCGAACGCATGAGTCTTAGCCCCTTTATTAACATCTGTTTATAACATGATCAAGTTTCTCTCTATCTATATTCTACGTTATGATACAGCAATAGCGAAAGGAGAGAACCCTTCCGCTATTGCTATTAAAGATTCAGGATATTTGTCTGCTATTATTCTTTTGTAACTATTGTTTTTTAGTTGTAGTTGTATCGAAGTCATTCTTATTTCCAATCGTCACCGAAAGATCGATTTCTTTGCCATCCCGAACAATATTGAGAGTAATCTTTGTTCCCACTTCTTTCGTCTGAATGAACTCGATAAGATCCGGACTCGTAGGATATTTCGTACCGTTGATACCCACAATGATATCATACGGACGAAGATCTGCAACGTACGCTGGGGATTTATAGATCACTTCGGAAACGAAGGAACCTTCTTTCACCGTTGATCCCATTTGGTTAGCAACCTCATCCGTCATAGTCATCAAAGAGGCACCAATGAAGGGTACAGGTGTTTTAGGGATTTCTTGGTTGCTCTCAAGCTTATCTACAACTTCTGAAACCACACTTGTAGGAATCGCGAATCCAATACCTTGTGCATCTGCGCTCACTGCGACATTAATTCCAATAACTTGCCCGCGAAGATTTAACAATGGCCCACCCGAATTACCTGGATTTATTGATGCATCGGTCTGAAGTAAATGTTCATATTTACGAGTTCCACTACCATCTTCTTCGTTGATATCGATACTGCGCTCCATTGCACTAAGTACACCCGCTGTAACCGTATGATCAAATCCTTGTGGATTACCAATAGCCACAACAGGCTCACCGACTTTAGCACTATTAGAATCTCCCAAAGGGACAATTGGGAAATCGGATCCTTCAATCTTCAGTACAGCTAAATCCAGTTCCTTACTTGATCCTAAGAGCTTAGCTTCATAGGGTTTATTATTGCCCTCCAATGTAACTTGAATCACATCAGCACCATCAACAACGTGTTGATTCGTTAGAATGTAACCCTCTTTATCGTAGATAAAGCCTGAACCTATACCATAAGGAACCAATTGATCCGTAGATCCACTTCCAGACTTTGCAGAGGAATCCTCATCTTCATTGTTATTCCCACTACTTCCACTACCGAATTGATCTCCGAAGAAATATGAGAACGGGTCCGTGGAATTCGGATTAGTCTGTTGTCCACTTCTGCTACTACTAGATTTAACTAACGTTGCGATCTTAACAACCGCTGGACTAGCTTCTTGAACTACTGTAGATACATCGGTTGGCTTCGATAGCGGAAGCGATGTAGTAACAGCTGTCGAAGGAGCTACATCGTTTACAGCCTGCTCCTGCGTTGAAACCGATACTGACTCTCTATCACCAGTAAACATATTCGTATAATCTGCTGTAAACATCAGACCACTGATGACCAACATTCCGGCTAGAAAGGAAATTGCGATACTCTTGAAAGAGCTCTTTGGACGTTTACTATACTGCCAATTCCCATTACCACCCGATCCGTTATTGCCGTTATTGCCGTTATTCATTTCCTTAGACTGCTCACCACTTGTTGGTCGGTATGAATTTATGGAAGGCAAAGGTCTCACTGGCTGTGGTGTAGTAATCTCAACATCGTCATCATACCTACGTTGGTATGGATCCACTTCGTTATTC
The DNA here is from genome assembly GCF_050433705.1 of Paenibacillus sp. DS2015. Lineage (NCBI taxonomy): Bacteria > Bacillati > Bacillota > Bacilli > Caryophanales > Paenibacillaceae > Paenibacillus > Paenibacillus sp. DS2015. The sequence goes on from NZ_JBNPWS010000004.1 coordinate 128,483, forward strand.
AGTCCATTGTCTTTGCCAATGGACTGAAAAGGCCCATAAGAATAATAATATGAAGAACCCGATTCAGAAGATTCCTGGTGTTTGTTCATTTCCTGTTCCAACTCTTCATTCGAATGTCCGGATCTGTTATTGTCTTTATGATCATTCATATATAAACCTCCTATACCCTGACCTCACATTATGGAGGAGGGATATTATTTAACTGTTCTTATCATGTACTATAAACCTTAATAGCACATTAAAAACAATTTAAAGGTAGATAAAACATATGAAATAATTTGACTATATAGAATCCTCTAAAGATGATGCCCACCACTTGATTTTTTTAGAATCTTTATAACTAGTTCCAACTAAGATTATGTATAGTAACTAAGCCCATCCTTTACGATGGGCAAATATAGCAAGCTGCGTTCGATCTTCGAGCTCACATTTCATAAGCAAATTACTGACGTGTGTTTTAACCGTCTTGATGCTTATATGCAATTCTTCTCCGATATCCTTATTATTTTTCCCTTCAGCAATCAGCAATAAAACTTCCTTCTCTCGTTCAGTTAGACCTGATGAATCCTTCTGCACCATACGCTGCCGTATTCCGCGTGTTAAAGCTTGGGAGATATCACCTGTCATGACTGGCATTCCTCTATAGGCACCTTTCAATGCATAGATTAACTCATCCGCCGACACTGTTTTCAGTACATAACTTACAGCACCTGCATCAATGGCATCGACTACAAGATCATCTTCAAGAAAACTGGTTAGAATCACAATTTTAATATTTGGATGCTCCGCTAGAACCGCTCTTGTCGTATCTGCGCCATTCATGACTGGCATCATCAAATCCATTAATATTAAATCTGGGGGACCCTCAGGAACACCATCCCGTAGCATTTCAATCACTGCCTGACCGTGACTTGCTTCACCAATTACCTCAAACGTTGGTTCCAGCATTAAATACGTTTTGAGACCCATTCGTACCATGTCATGATCATCCACAAGCAACACTTTAATCTTATTCTCCATCTATACCTCCACCTCACCTGAATGATTATCATGTTCATTGTCTCTTTGGTTAAACTTTGGAATATGTACGCGGATTGTTGTTCCTGCGCCCTTCTTACTTATAATTTCAACTTGACCGCCGAGTTTCTCTGCCCGTTCGCGCATCGTTAACAAACCATAGGATCCCTGTTTATGTGATTTTCCGTCAAAACCCTGCCCATCATCACTAATGCTAAGTACCACCTGATGGGTTCCCTCACGTAATGACATACTCACCAATACTGCATGTGCATGTTTCACTATATTCGCCATGGCTTCCTGTATAATGAGAAAAAGCTGATGCTCAATCGCCTCCGAGATGTCCCCCTGCAACTCAAGCTCATTCACACCCTTAAGCCCATTTTGCCGACAGTAATCAGGAAACCACTTTTCTATTGCCTGTGAAAGACTTTTCCCCTCCAGTTCGACAGGGCGAAGCTGAGCGATAAGGGCGCGCATTTGTTTTTGGGCCATATGTGACATTTCAATTAATTGCTTTAGCACCTCTTTACCCTGCTCTTCATTCTTGACCAACACTTTAGGCAAGGCCGAAGCTGACATGTGAATGGCAAAAAGTTGCTGACTCACCGTATCATGTAAATCACGGGCCATACGACGCCGCTCTTCTAGAACGGCATTCTCTGATGCTTTCTCTTGCTCCATCACTTCCTGTTCACCCATGCGCTGAAGCAACTTCATTTTCTTCTCCATGGCTTCCATCATCATATTAAACTCATGGTATACGCGAGCAAAAGATTGATCCTCCACCACCGGCATCCGAACTGACAAGTTACCTTTAGCAACCTGTAGCATATTAAGATCGAGCAAATCTATCCCTCTCTGAATCCGTTGCCCTGCCATATAACCAATTACCACTATGAAAATAACGATACCCAAGGAGTAAAATAACCACATACGACTATCCTTTATCTCAATATACCCCATGTAGTTGCCCATATATATGACACCTGACGTCACGACACCACTTAATAAAAAATAGAATAGAAGCACCCATTTTGTACTTTTAAATATAGTCACCATCCGCTTAACCTACCTTGGTCACTTTGATATCGCCAATAAACGCACTCACATTAATGATGACTTTCTTCTGAGCATCTCTAAAAAAAGGCGTTGAAGATTGGATTGAGCTTATAAATCCGCTCCGCGATTCCGATAGAACAGCCATATCTCCGATAAAAGAACTGGAGTTCACTTTCACTCCTAAATCCATATCTTCAGGTATATACACTTTTATGTCACCGATGAACGCAGAGATATTAATTCTTGTCTTCCCATATGGAATTTGAGCATTCGTAAGATCAATCACTGTATCCCCAATAAATTGTGATACATTCGTTGGTTTAAGCTCGAAGTAATCTCGGCCCATATGCACATCCCCGATAAAAGTAGACTTATTCACTCTCTCACCATGTTTAGATCCTTTATTCTTTTCACGATTATAATGCTGATGCTCTTCTTCGTCTGCTTCTCGCTCACGACGATTATGTTCCTTAGCTTCTTGTGCCCGCTCCTTCTTCTCATCTGCAAAAGAAATACCGAACTTCTCTTCAAATTGTTGATCAAGTGTCGATTCAGTTGGTGTTTCAGGTAACTCCGATGGATTGGGTGGAAATAAATCCGGTTTGATCGGTTGCTCTACATGCTTACTCCCCTTAGGATGCCGTGGTTTTATAATCACATAAATACCACATATAATTAACACAGCAGGGACTAAAGATCTGAAAAAATCACCTGGGGATACCCCAATCCAGCCTAATGAACGTGATTGAAAATACACCCCTACGATGATCATGATAAAGGATCCTAGAAAGGAACCTTTTTCACTATGTGAAGTTACAAGATTCTTGAACCCTATATATATTAAAATAAGTGGCCAATAGGTGGAGATTAGTCCTCCAATACTTACATCGATTATATCCATTTGTTGAAGTAGAAATAGTAACCCAATACCGATCAATATCGCTCCGCCAAATATACGATCGAACCACGATTTTTTCATCATCATATCCCCTTATCTTTATCATTGACTAAATTGTACATCAGATTCTGCTATTTCAATAGCGGCGGAGGAATGATCCTGTTCTCGGTCTTGAGACTGATACGCATGGATAATAATTACATAAAATTCACACAAATAAAAAAGAGTATCCCCTAACCAACTTCTTGGCTTTGGGGATACTCCCTTCAATACTCTATAAACCTTTATTAAGAATTAGATTTCTCATTCGGAGTTTTGTAGTTATCCTGAACTTTGTTTGGTTTCTGGATTTTTGGAGTTGCAGCACCATTATCTTCACCAAACTCAGCGTTGAACTTTTCATCAGGAGTTTTGTAATTGTCTTGTACTTTCTTTGGGGCCTGGTTTTGATTCTGATTTTGATTGTTAGCCATGAGATCCACCTCCTCTTCAACTGGATATACTGACATACATAAATGGGCTAATGAAGTTATCCCAGTCCGTAGTATGCGATATTGTCAGTTTATTATGCAGAAGGCGACAAAATAATTATCATATGGCTTCTTCCAACACGAAAGCCGGTAACGATTTATAGGTTTGAATAGCTTTACCTAATGTGGCCAACATTTCTTCCGTACATTTTCCACTTCCGCGCTTAATAATAAGCACTTCCACATCTTTCTTGCCCCACTCCTTGTAGACCTGCTTAACAGAATCGAAATACAGATCTATCTTTCTTCCTTTAATAGCAGAACCCGTATCTGCAACAATACCATAGCCATATCCAGGAATATATAGAACACTCCCAAGAGGAAATACTTTGGGATCAGCTGCAATTGTGGATAAGGTATTTTTGTCCCGCTTCACTTTTACACCTGAATAGGTGATTCCATATTGAGGATGACTTGGCCTTTTACCGGTAGATTCGTATCCTGCACTGTATCCTGTAGCAGATACTTTAACGACATCAATGACTTGCTCTGCGCGTGGAGCCGACACCGCTATAGATGGTGATGGTTTTTTGGGTGATGGTTTCTTTGCTGTTGGTTTCTTCGTTACTGGGTTCTTAGGTGCAAGTTTCTGAAGTGATGGGTCAGCCACAAGTACCTTATTACTAATCGTATATACGCTAGCCGTTAAGTAAGCGTTAGCCCATGAGAATGCAGTAGCCCATGAGTAAATGTAATTGCTATCATTATTCTTCATATATGAATCTTCATGGAGTCCTTCACTGAACATGAATGCATGTGTCTTACTTCCCCCTGCAAGCACACTTAACAATCCAACACATAACAAAATCCTCTGCCATGATTTTACCTGGTTCATAAGAAAATCTCCCCCTTACTAGCGAGGTTTCCCATAACTTCAGATTTATATACATGGCAAAGGATTCTCTAAAACTAAATATAATGTGTGTTAATGGAATAAGTGTTAATGAAATAAGCGTTACTTAAATAACATGATTTGAAATTTCTTCTTTTAACATGGCAATTACTTCAGAAAGTGGCTTAGCACCCATATCACCTTCACCGCGCTTACGTACCGATACCGATTGATCATTCATCTCATTCTCACCGATAACGAACATGTAAGGAATCTTTTCAAGCTGTCCTTCACGAATCTTATATCCTAGCTTCTCATTGCGAAGATCAGCTTCTACAGAGATACCCGAAAGCTTCAGTTTATCGACCACTTCGTTGGCATATCCTTCAAAAGCACCCGACACAGGAATAACCTTAACCTGAACTGGAGACAGCCATAGCGGCAATGCTCCCGCAAAGTTCTCCAGCAAGAAAGCAGTCATCCGTTCCATTGTGCCTAGAATACCACGGTGGATAACGACAGGACGATGTTTCTGACCATCATCACCAATATACTCTAATTCAAAGCGTTCAGGTAATAGAACATCAATTTGAGTTGTTGACAATGTCTCTTCCTTGCCCAATGCAGTCTTAACCTGTACGTCCAACTTAGGACCGTAGAATGCAGCCTCACCTATCGCTTCAAAGTATGGAAGTCCCATCTCTTCTACAACTTCTTTGAGAATACGTTGAGTATTTTCCCACATTTCGTCATCAGGCCAATACTTTTCAGTATCTTCTGGATCTCTATAAGACAATCTGAATCGGTATTCCTTAATTCCGAAATCCTCATACACTTTGGTGATCAGTCCAACGACACGTTTGAATTCTTCCTTGATCTGATCTGGACGACAGAAGATATGTGCATCATTCAGTGTCATCGCGCGAACACGGTGTAATCCAGTGAGAGCTCCAGACATTTCGTAACGATGTTGCATTCCAAGCTCCGCAATACGGATTGGAAGATCACGGTAGCTACGCATATCACTCTTATACACCATCATGTGATGAGGACAGTTCATAGGCCGAAGCACCAGCTCTTCATTATCAAGTTCCATCATCGGGAACATGTCTTCCTGATAATGCTCCCAGTGACCGGATGTCTTATACAGTTCAACATTACCCAGAACAGGAGTATAGACATGGTCGTACCCTAAGCTTTCTTCCAAATCTACAATATACCGTTCCAATGTACGGCGTAGTTTAGCCCCTCTTGGTAACCAAAGTGGAAGTCCTTGACCCACAAGTGGGGAAAAAGTGAACATCTTCAGTTCTTTACCTAGTTTACGGTGATCACGTTTCTTGGCTTCTTCTAGGAAGTGCAAGTGCTCATCTAATTGAGCTTTTTTAACAAAAGCTGTTCCGTAAATCCGTTGCAACATTTTATTCTTACTATCTCCACGCCAATATGCACCCGCCACATTCATGAGCTTAAAGATTTTGATTTTACTTGTGGATGGTACGTGAGGTCCCCGGCATAGATCGAAAAATTCACCTTGTTCATACATCGATATAATGCTGTCTTCAGGCAAATTATTAATAAGCTCCAGCTTGTATGGATCGCCAAGTTCGCCGAATATTTGTAGCGCTTCTTCACGACTGATCTCTTTACGCGTAATTGGCAAGTTCTCATTAATAATTCGTTCCATTTCCTTCTCAATCTTCTGCAAGTCCTCTGGATTAAGCGGATGCTCTAGATCCATATCATAATAGAATCCATCTTCAATAACGGGTCCAATCCCTAACTTCACTTCTTTATTTCCGAACAACCGTTTAACTGCCTGTGCCATCAAATGGGCTGTACTATGCCGCATAACCTCTAATCCCTCAGCAGAATCCAAAGTCACGATCTCGATCAAGGCACCTTCTTCTAGCGTTGTGGATAAATCCACCACTTGTCCGTTCAACTTACCCGCTACAGCACTCTTCTTAAGCCCACTACTAATAGAGGCTGCAACATCTTCAATACTGCCACCTTCTGCATACTCCCGAACGGATCCGTCCGGTAATTTAATATTCACTGCCACGTCAATTCCTCCTCTAAAATTCTATAAAAAGACAACAAAAAACACTCATCCCAGTAAAGGGACGAGTGTTATACCCGTGGTTCCACCCTAATTCAACAGTTGGATATACATTTACTCACATATGTATATTCAAGTCCTTCATCAGCATTATATAACGGGTATGATCCGGCAATTCTTACTGTTCAACTGATATTCTCGGTTGAGGTTCATAATCGCAGCTACAAAGGGGTAAACCATAGCTGGTAACCGAAGGGAATTTCAGCCTCTGTTCCCTCTCTCTTTACGGTCCATGTCTAGATGGCTCATATCTTTGTCAAAGCTTTTGGTGAATTCATCAATCATTATAGTTCTGCTTGATATGAACCGTCAAGTTATATCTTCTCTTTTTCTTTAAAAAAAGCTTGGCATTCTGTACAAAGGTGACATATTTCAACTCTTTTATCAAAAATTTGGACCAACGTTTTTATCGCTGGCATGTGAGGTTCTCGCGTGTGGATAATCACTTTTGCAGGACAAACAGAAATGAGTGTACTGACAACGACATCTTCCATTTCCATGTCCTTTTGATCCAGTCTCTCCACAACTACGCCATCTTCCGGCCTTTTTTCAAGCCGATTCATATTTTGGTCAAACAATAAGAGCTCCTGCCCGCTCTTATGAACCACATGAACCACTGGAATTTGCGGCTCTTGAAAATACACAAAATACTTAAGCAAACTTACAAATTCCTCGTATTGTCGATCAACTAGAAATTCATCCACGGCATATTCCACAATTTCTCTCAACTCTGATGCGTATTCCTTTTGCCTGAACGATATAAAACCATCAAGATTAAAGGTTGGATACTCCAACAGACATAGCTCTATAGGCTTTATTAACTTTTTATGTCGACGTTTCCATGATTCATTGGGTGTTTCTTCCCCTTTGGCCAATAGAGATAAACAATGTTCCACAATACGTTCAGATTCCTCCTTACCTGAGAAATCGAACTCTTTATCAAGAAGCCCCTCCACTATTTGTTTTTCTTTGATTTCTAATATGATTTCAGCGACTGCTTCAGCCACCGAATGAAATAAGGAGCCTTTCTCATCTCCCATGGATACCTTCTGTTCGCTCCCAGTACATTTCCATACCGATAATCCTTCATGGGTAGTGTGACTCAATTTCAACGATTTGAATTTTTTATGTAGTTCTTTATTTTTTTTTGTAACGATACGGTAGAAAGAATCCTCTTCTTGAGAGGAAACTGTCTTAACGGTTATTCTGAACCATTCCATGGAGATCACTCCTTTCGTTATCCTTGTTAAGTATATGGTCTCTGAACAAGGGATATACGGAAGGGGTTATTGGAAAACAAGCTAAGATTTCTCAGGTACCCTCTCTCTAAGGGTTTGAAAAGGATAGTTATTGAATTTCAATGCTGTAGACCGTAGAAAGACCGCTATTCGGATAGATTAAATGCATCAATTTAAAAAAATCCCCACTTTCAGTTAAGAAAGCAGGGCTCGTGTATATAAATATTAGTTCTGCATAACAAAGTCACGATCGGCATGTGTTCCTTCTTCAAACACTTTTAAGATATCATATTTCGTATTCCGTTGGGCTGGAATTTTACCTGCTTCGCGGATCAAGGTAAGAATCGATTCTATGTTCACTTTATGAACAGCTCCCGCTGATGAAACCACATTCTCTTCCATCATGGTGCTTCCGAAATCGTTACATCCATAGCTCAAAGACAATTTCCCTACTTCTGGTCCCATTGTTACCCAAGAGGACTGCAAGTGTGGCACGTTATCAAGTATAATACGCCCCATGGCAACAGTCTTAAGATACGCCTCAGGCGTTTCACGCTCACGCACTAAGTTCGTATTATCAGGTTGGAAAGTAAAGGGAATGAATGCTAAGAAACCTTTTGAGTTATACTTATTACTAATACATTCATCTTGAGCTTGGCGGATTCGCAACATGTGTAGGGCACGCTCTTCCATCGTTTCACCAAATCCAATAACCATCGTTGCACTTGTGTTCATCCCTTGTCTGTGCGCGATCTGCATAATATCCATCCACTCACGCCAAGTCCCTTTGAGACGGCTAATCTTCGAACGTATGCGATCATCCAGAATTTCAGCCCCGCCTCCAGGAAGAGAGTCGAGTCCAGCTTCATGAAGCAGACGTACAACCTCTTCCAAAGAGAGCCCTCCTGAAACTTCCTGCATCTTAGTAATCTCTGCCGGAGAGAAGGAATGCATCGTAATATTTGGAAAACGTTGCTTAATGGCCTTAAGGAGATCTGTATAATAGCTGAATGGAAGATCGGGATTGGTTCCACCCTGCATTAGAATTTCAGTACCGCCAACATCTTCGGTTTCTTTAATCTTCTGAAAAATCACTTCATCAGGTAATACATACCCTTCAGGTGAACCAGGCTTACGATAAAATGCACAAAAACGGCAATATGTATCACATATATTCGTATAGTTCACATTGCGACCTATAACAAAAGTTGTGATCGGATCTGGATGTTTACGTCTCATGAGAATATCAGCTGTATGTCCTAACTTCTCAATCTCATCACTTTCAAACAACCTAACACTATCTTCCAGTTCAAGGCGTTCGCCTTTTAGTACTCTATCTAGGATACGGTCTACCGTACTCATCGACTGGTAACCTCCCTTAATATAAATTTATAGGATAGTCTCACATATATAAGATGAACTAACGTTTCACCATATGTTGACCTTTCCATATTAACATACTGTCTAGGATAGAAAAACTTAATTTGAAGTATTACTTGAATAATAGTCGTGTAGGATGACAGCTATAACCTACATTTTCATACTACATACAGACGATCCAAAAGAAGGGTTATCTTAATTATATGCCATTTAAGACACACCTTAAGACAACCCTTCTGTAATTATTATCCTCGTAATGCCTGATCAAGATCTTGGATCAAATCCTCAATATGCTCTAGTCCAACCGAGAATCGAAGTAATCCATCTGTAATCCCACGTGCTGCTCGAACTTCAGGTGGCATAGCTGCATGAGACATCATAGCGGGGTAAGACAATATGCTCTCAACAGCACCTAAACTTACTGCAACCAACGGTAGTCTAACACTATTCAACACTTGTTTAGCCCGCTCACCAGAGCCTACGTCGAAGGATACAACCGCCCCGTAACCTGTGGATTGCTTCTCGTGATTCTCACGGCCTGGGTGATTCGCTAAACCTGGATAGAATACATTGACGATATCACTACGTTCATCCAGCCAATTAGCTAGCTTCCTTGCACTAATCTCACTATGGTTCATCCGCGCTTCTAACGTTTTCATTCCACGAATAAGTAACCATGAGTCTTGAGGTCCAAGCACCGTACCTAATCCGTTCTGCAATTGCTTCAATTCTTTGCCTAGGGCAGCTGTCCGAGCTACCGCTAGACCTGCAAGAACGTCACTGTGACCCCCAAGAAATTTGGTAGCACTATGTAACACAATATCTACACCTTGCTCTATTGGACGCTGAAATAACGGAGTCATGAACGTATTATCTAACAGCGTAATCAGATCATGTTCTTTCGCCCAGCTTGTAACCGCAGCAACATCTGTAATTTTCAAGGTAGGATTAGAAGGTGTCTCCATATATACAGCCTTGGTATTAGGCTTCAATGCAGCCTTCACGTTATCTACATCTGTCATATCTACAAACGTAGTCTCAATACCAAGTCTACTTAAGATACTTGTTAATAATCGGTATGTCCCCCCGTACACGTCTTCCGTCACGATTATATGGTCTCCCGATGAGAACATCATAAACGTACTAGAAATCGCCGCCATTCCGGAAGAATATGCGAATCCTCGGTCTCCACCTTCTAACAAAGCGATGTAATCTTCCAACGCTTGACGAGTTGGATTCCCTGAACGACTATAATCATGCTGTGGTGGATTAAAAATATCTTCATGGTGAAACGTTGATGCCTGATAAATGGGTACACTTGAAGCTCCAGTAGTACGGTCAATTTCCGACCCAAAATGGAGTAATTTCGTCGCAAAGTTCAGTTCATTACGGGACGAATTCTGGGATTCACTCATCGTTGTTCTCCTCCTTCGATTTCTTGACGCGCTGCATCAAGTGCTCCACCTAAATCTGCAATTAAATCATCCACATGTTCTATACCTACCGAAAAACGAAGAAGACGATCATCTACACCAATAGCTTCGCGAATTTCCAGTGGAATGTCTGCATGAGTTTGCACAGCTGGGTATGTCATTAAGGATTCTACTCCGCCTAAGCTCTCTGCAAAAGCGATCAGACGGACATTTCTTAATAGAGGTTCAACATAGCGAGCATCCTTCACTTTGAATGAGAATATTCCCGTGTTCCCACTACATTGCTTTTTCTGAATATCATGACCTGGATGATCCGGTAGAACAGGATGATATACCTCAGCTACTGCCGAGTGCGTGAGCAAATATTGAGCAATCTGAACTGCATTACTTTCATGACGTTCCATCCGAAGTGCTAAAGTCTTCATTCCACGCATTAATTGGTAAGCATCCGTCGGACCGAGAACAGCTCCAATGGAATTGTGCAGAAAGGACATTTCTTCAGACAACTCTTGTCCTTTAGTAATAATCAGACCCGCTAATACATCATTATGACCACCTAAATATTTAGTTGCACTATGCACAACGATATCAGCCCCTAATTCGAGCGGCCGTTGAAAGAACGGTGTCATCAATGTGTTATCCACGATGGTAAGTAATTCATGTCGTTGTGCCCATGCACAGACGGCTTCTATATCGGTAATCATCATTAATGGATTGGTTGGCGTCTCTATAAAAACTGCTTTTGTATTAGAACGTCTTGCCGTCTCCAAAGCATCTAAATCATTCGTGTCTACATAAGAGGCACTTACACCAAATTTAGAAAGAATACGTTCTAATAGACGGTATGTCCCTCCATACAAATCCAGAGATACAATCAGATGATCCCCCTGACCAAAAAGTGTAAAAACCGTTTGCAACGCAGCCATTCCTGAGCTACATGCAAACCCTGCATCTCCTGATTCAAGTTCGGCAGCTGCATCCTCCAATACCTTACGGGTTGGATTCTTTGTTCGAGAATAATCAAATCCTGTGCTCTTACCAAGTCCAGGATGACGGAATGCAGTAGCTTGATAGATCGGAAAATTAACGGCTCCTGTCACAGGCTCTTCAATAGAACCAATTTGCGCCAATCTACTTTCAATTTGTAACGACCTCTTCTCCATACTATATCCTCCCTATTCTATCCCTCACTATATTTGTGGCCAGACTTCAGCAGTTTCGCCTATATCAAAAGGTGTTTCTTGGTATACATAGTAATTCAGCCAATTTGCGAATAATAAATTAGCATGTGCTCTCCATACAGCAGGGGGAACCCGATCAGCATCATCATTAGGATAATAATGTTGTGGAAGCGCCATATCCATTCCTTTGCTAATATCCCGTTCATATTCCCACTTCAGTGTGAAGGGATCATATTCCGCATGACCGGTCACAAAAACTTGTTTGCCATCCTTTGTAGCTACTAAATATATACCAGCCTCTTCAGACTCTGATAAAATTTCTAATTTGTCGATCCCTTCGATATCCTTCCGTCGAACCTCTGTATGACGAGAATGAGGAACGTGAAATAATTCATCAAATCCTCTCAGCAGCTTCACATTTGGCAAGGCCACCGTATGAGGAAATACGCCAAATATTTTCTCATCCAGTTCCCACTTAGGAACACCGAAATGATAGTACAGTCCAGCCTGAGCAGCCCAACAAATATGAAGTGTTGAAGTGACATGCGTCTTGCTCCATTCGAATATCTCTTGTAGTTCACCCCAATAATTAACTTCCTCGAATTCCATTTGTTCGACAGGAGCACCCGTAATAATCAATCCGTCGAAGCGAGTGAATTTCACTTCATCGAACGTTTTGTAGAAGGTTCTCAAATATTCCTCAGATGTATTCTTGGACGTATGGGAATTGGGATGAAGTAGCACAATATCTACTTGAAGGGGTGAGTTTCCAAGCAGACGAAGAATTTGAGCTTCTGTTGTTTCTTTCGTAGGCATTAAGTTTAGAATAGCAATACGTAGTGGGCGTATGTCTTGATGGTATGCAAGACTCTCATCCATGACAAATATATTTTCCCCCACTAGAATTTCCTTAGCAGGTAACGCATCTGGAATCTTAATCGGCATTATGATTACACTCCCTTTGGCTGAAACTGGCGATAATCATTTCTGAGGAAAGCCATTTTTAAACAAAAATGACCCTTATCCAAATTCAGGAGAAAGGTCATAATTGCTTAATATATGCGCCTCTCTCATCTCTCAGCAAACGAAGCCAATATGGGCATCATTTCCTGCAAGAATTAGCACCGTACGTTGTTAAACGCCGGTTGCCGGGTTTCATCGGGCCTGTCCCTCCACCTGCTCTTGATAAGATTTCGCTGTATTCATTTATTTGTAATTTAATAAATCACATTAAACATGTAATTTAGATTAACTTTAAATCATCTACACGTCTTCGTCAAGAACCAGAACTCATTTTCATATTTCCCACTCACATTTCCCTTACTTATTGAATAGTCTGTAGACTAGAATTAGCTGATCATAATTGTTCTTGTAAGGTCGATGACCGGGCGTTATACTATACAAGTATTGAAAATCGGAAAATGAAAGAGGTGACATGGAAGATGGATGGCGACCCCAGGCCTGAGCTGATTCAACTTGCATTACAATCGCATACCTTGAGAATAAGCTTGTCGGTAGTGGGTATTATTCATTTCCATGTGGAGAGTATTTAACGAATGCCTCCCGCTCCCTCCGACAGACCATTCTCTTTCGTATGCGCGTATTTGGCGCTTCCCCACGCAATCTTGGGGATGAAGGAGTGATAATAGATGAAGATACGTTTGGTAAATGAAGGTGTATTTACCCCAATTGATAACATTGAATTAACATTGACCCCACCCACAGAAGGATTCTATTGGATTGATGCTGATGCAGAAGATCTTGTAGAGCTACAACCTTTATTCTCACTACATGACTTAGCAGTAGAAGATTGCCTACATGAAGATGAACAACGTCCTAAAATTGAGATATATGAGAGCCATTACTTCATAGTCATTAATAGTATTCGATTTGATGATGAAGAAATATTTCTACGCGCACTTAGCGTATTCTTAGGAAGACATTATATTATTACGGTTACCAATCAGAAAATTAATGAACTTCGTACATTAAAACCAATACTTTGGGAGCAAGAAGTCAGCGAACCGGATCGTTTTCTTTATCTACTTATTGACTTAGTTGTAGACAATTATTTCTCTGTCGGTGACCGCATTGAAGCCAAGATCGAGAAATTAGAAGAAGATATCCTGATGCGCACTAAGAAAACCCACTTGATTGAAATTATTGGTTTACGCAGTGAAATATTATGGCTGAAGAAGGCTCTTGTTCCACAAAAAGAAGTGATTAATATCCTGAACAAGAAAGATCTTCGACTGATCGACGATCAGTTACAGAAATATTTTAGCGATATTTATGAGAACACAGTGAAAGTATCCGAAGCTTTCGAAACATATCGCGATCTCATGGGTAACTTACGTGAAGCATATCAGTCTAGTATCGACAACCGCGCGAACGAAATTATGAGAGTACTCACTGCAATTACCATCATATTCATGCCTCTAACACTTATTACTGGTATCTTCGGTATGAACTTTGTCCATATGCCAGAGCTAGAATCAAAATATGGTTATTATGTGGTCCTTGGCTTTATGGTGGTACTGGGTTTCGGGATGTTCTATACGTTCCGCAAAAAAGATTGGATCTAAATCATACAACAGATGGACGAAGAACTGCTCCGAATGCAGAAATTCTTCGTCCTTTGTTATGCTAACTTACGTTTCTCCTAGAGTCTAACATTCTGCGAAAGCGGATGCGGATCATCCGTATGCGTTCGTATAGCTGATCTATATTCCCAACCTTCACAGATTCCTTCTCGGTTCCATACACACGTAGCAGTACAGGCTTCAAGAAGATGTCCCCCAACTCTTCAAATGCTGACCATACAGCCACTTGTTCCTCATTATTCATGCCCTGTAATTCCATCTCTATCAAGGTCTCTGTACTATACCCCTCTTTCTCTAGTTCTTCCAAAGCCTCAATTAACTCTTTACGTTTCATATTACAATCCTGACTTAGCTCATCTAAATTTTTCCTCTCAGAAATACCCTGTAGTAGCTTATGGTGCATTCTATATTTATCAAGTTCATCTTTATATTTCTGTTCCTTCTGTTTAAATACCCACGACATATACGCCTCTTCACTTAATGACGTGTACACCCAATCCAAGGGAAAACAATGATTGCGTTCCAGGGAAGAGGTGATCTCTAATATATCTGCACCGTACTCTTCTACTTTATTGACACCAACTCCTGGTAATTGTAACAACTCCTCTGCATTATGAGGTATGAAAGTACTAATAAGCCGGAGGACTTTGTTGCTAGCAATGAAATAAGGGGCTTTATGTTCAGATACTGCTCTCTTTCGTCTCCAAGTGCTTAATTGCGCATAAAGATCCTCTTGAAAATGGAGCTCACTGTAACAATATAACTTCTGCACTGTATTCCCTTTACCTCGTAGTTCCTCATCTTCATGAAACACACCTTCAATTAAAGGGCGATAACCTTCCACTAATTTCATTGACAGACCATGTCGATAAATGCATAACATTTCATTCCACGCCCCCCCTTCATACCAGACGCTGTCATTTATTTCATCATTTAAAAGTAAATCTCTCCAACCTAAATGCCAAACGCCTTCCTCCTCCCCGATCCATACTTGTGCTGCTAGTATCTCATTGTTTCCCAATCCCTTTACCAGACGATTCATAAATACGATTTGCATGACATACACCTCCCTTGTTTCAGTACAACACAAAAAAAGCACCTCTCTTACATAAAAGTAAGAGAGGTGCTTCCTCATCATTTCATTGCTATACTGTTAATCCAATAATAACATAAACTACCATATCGTCAATAATAATTAAGTAATCCCCTGAGATCCTAGTCCTCTTCCAAAGCCATCTTCGCTAATGCCAGTGCCCCCGAGAGACCTGCATTATCACCTAGTTGTGGTGAGACAATGTACTGTTCAATCTCGTCGTTTAAAGCTGAATGTTGAACATAACCATTCAATAATTGTTTAAGCTCCTTACGAATAAGTGGGAACAGCTGTTGCTGCTTCATGACACCACCACCCATAATGATCTTCTCAGGAGATAATATCAATATGTAATTCATTAAGGCTTGGGCTAAATAGTAGGCTTCCATTTGCCATGCTGGATGATCTGCACTTAGTTCAACTGCTGGAACACCCCAACGCTTATTAATGGCAGGACCTGCTGCAAGCCCTTCCAAACAATCGTTATGATAAGGACAGAACCCCTCGAATGAATCCTCTGGGTGGCGACGCACTAATATATGTCCCATCTCTGGATGAGATAGACCATGGACTAGCCCTCCATTGACGACAATACCTGCTCCTACGCCTGTACCTACAGTAATATAAAGACAGCTGTCTTTACCCTGTCCAGCCCCCCATAGATGTTCACCAAGAGCAGCACCATTCACATCCGTATCGAAACCGATGGGAACATTAAATTGTGAGTTCAAATGCCCTACAATATCATACTGACTCCAATGTGGCTTAGGTGTTGTAGTTATATATCCATAGGTAGGACTTCCCTTCACAGGGTCGATTGGACCGAATGATCCTACTCCGATAGCCTTCACCCCTTTACCTTTAAAAAAAGAGTCCACATTTGCCATCGTCTCAGCCGGTGTTGATGTCGGGAAACTTATTCTTTCCTCAACTTTTCCATCACCCGTTCCTATGCCACATACAAATTTAGTGCCTCCAGCTTCAATAGCTCCAAGTAAATTATTCAAGATAATATTCCTCCTACATACTTAAGATCATCGGCATTATAGCTCGGTTATTCCAAACAAGTCAACCTCATATTCATATACTGAATCACTTCATAGCCATTGCTGTTACTATTTATTGAGGTTACTTCCAAAAACTAACGTATTACTTAGTAATCGTCCTGCTTGCGTAATGACTTTACCATTTCCGTACATGGCAGAAGAAGCTCCACCGTCCAGATTCATAGCCTGCTTGACACCCATTTTATTCATAATTTCAGCCCATTGTTTCATCGTTGCTCCAGATACAGTTGCAATCATGATTGATCCATCTGACTTAATGGCAATACCGCTACGTGCAGCAGAACTACTCAAAATCTTCTGATCCTGAAATCCTTCTGCAGCAGGTGATAAAGCGACCTTACCATCCTTCACAAGGCGGGGTCCTGCCCCTACAGCTGTAACGACCTCTTCCCACGGAATAGAGTTACCCTTGGGATCTTTGTATGAGATATTCATCTCTACTGTTGCTCCGATTTCGAACCGATCAGCCAACGGCTTCTGTGTACCACTATATATGAGAACATATCCCTTGGGAGGAATGGCCACATTGTCATTGATTACTTTTCTCTTAACTTTATCATTCTCAACCACAACAGCAATCCCGCCTTTAAAGCCTACACGTGTCCCACGATCTTGCGTAAATAATATACTGTTACTCGCGTTCGGTGCAGGTGTGCGATTGACAAAGGTTGCATACCAACTCTGAGACCGTCCCTTTGTTCCTGTAACCCTACCCGTAATACTTATGTACAAACTCTCCATTAGGGCTGAACCATCGGCTTTGAAGCCAATGGTCGTACCGTAACGTCCAATATGTGCGATTCTACCCTCTACAATCAGATTACCATAAGGATCTGTTGGCCCACCATAAGCTTCGAAGAAAGCACCATTGATAGCTGCCTGAGCTCCATACGCTTTTACAATAGCATTGAAATCCTGTGTTGATCCAACCTGACCTTTCGCTAGTCCTAAGGTAACCGGTGTCCCTTTCGGAATCGTCACCGTCTGAACTGTGAAGGTTCGTCCGCTAACCGTTACTTTCTTCGTTTCACTTTTAACTGCTGATTTAGATGCTGCATAAGAAGTATCCACGCTTCCAGGAACTAACCAAGACCCTATCATGATCATAGCTAGTATACCTATACTTATATTTCTTCTGTTGAGTTTTCCCCAAGATATCTTCACTAAACTACTTCCACTCCCATCAGTCCACATAGACTTTTCATTTCAAGCTCTTCAAATTTAGATGATATGACGAATTGATCAAGCGCTAACAGACAACCCTCTAATTCACACTCGATAGGAACGGCACAATGAATTTCAGCAAGTCTCCGTGATAGATGTAGCATATCCAGGTCATTCTCAATCTTAGTTCGTACACTCGTCGTTAACTGATTAAGATTCTCTAGAACGCCCTCTACGGACCCATACTCTTGAACTAACTTCATCGCCGTCTTCTCACCAATACCACGTACGCCAGGATAATTATCACTAGCATCACCCATTAGCGCCTTAACATCAATAATTTGACGTGGAAGTAACTGTTTCTCTTCGTACAAAGATTCAGGCGTATATACTTTATAATTCCCATGCCCTTTTTTCATAATAATCACACTGGTCTGAGGGCTCACAAGCTGTAATAAATCATGATCACCCGTTAGGACCATTACATTCATGTCCTTGCTACATAGCGATGCTAAGGTACCTATACAGTCATCTGCTTCATAACCTTGACAGCTAATATTAGGGATTCCAAAGCTATCCACTACATCACGAATTAAAGCGAACTGCGGCACCAGATCTTCCGGCGCTTCCGATCGATTTCCTTTATAGGCAGCGAATTCCTTAGCACGAAAGGTTCCCCCTCCAAGATCCCAGCAACAAACGATGTGACTTGGATTAAAGGTCTGTACCGCATCCCAAAAATAACGAACGAAGCCATAGACTGCATTCGTAGGAATTCCAGCCTTAGTTCGCCGTATATAACCGCTCGTAGCTGTTGCAAAATAAGCTCGAAATAATATGGCCATTCCATCGACCAGCATAATAGATTGTTGATTATTGCGTGTCACTCTTTTACCGCTCCTTGTTTATCTGAAACCACTAATGAATGAAGTGGGTTCTACGATTAGATTGAACTAAATTTTGCTCACCCTATACCTATGGATTCTAAAGAAAATCAAGATATATGAGTTATTCTTAGATCATTCTAAATAGTATATCATAACTAGTAAATCCTTTGGGTCTTTAAGCATTACCCCATATATTGGCATACTGATCTTCTTTATATCCAACCGTAACCTGTTCACCATCTGTCACGATTGGGCGCTTAATGAGCATCCCATTCGAAGAGAGTAATTCGATCTGCTCATCCATACTAAGCTCTGCAAGTTTATCTTTTAGCCCCATTTGTTTATAGACCTCTCCACTTACATTGAAAAATTTCTTGAGTTCTAATCCACTATAAGAGATCAGATTCTTCAGTTCTGACACGGTAGGTGGCTCCTCGACGATGTGTCGTAATTCAAGCTCATGTTCGTGAGCCTGCAACCATTTCACCGCATTTCGGCATGTGCTACATTTAGGATATTGATATATGGTTAGTTTAGCCATCTTGTATTCCTCCTGTTACATTCATCATTAGATTGAACCAAGCAATTTATTAAGAAGTTGCTGCATATCTATTGGCAGTGGGGCCTTAAAGGTCATGGACTGATGCAATATAGGGTGAAAGAATGACAATTCATTAGCGTGTAAAGCTTGGCGCCCCATATACTGATCAAGTTCCTTTATCTCTCCCATTTCCATATCTTCACTATAACAAGGGTGCTGATAAAAGGTGTCCCCGATAAGCGGACAGCCAATAGATGTCATATGAACACGAATCTGATGCGTACGCCCACTTTCCAATTTCAAGGCTATCATGGATGCATTCTTATACTTTTCAAGAAGTCTGTAACGTGTCAAAGAGGCATATCCCGTTGCCGTCACAATTCTACGATGAGGTTCAGCAGGATCTCGATCAATAGGACCATCAATCATCCCCTCCGTGGGATGAGGTGAACCATGAACTAAGGCAATATAGTTCTTGTCTACTTGATTATCTGCCATCTGCTCAGAAATATGTTGGTGTACATATGGATTCTTAGCAATGACGATAACGCCAGATGTATCTTGATCTAACCGATGTACAGGCCGAAAACGAAACCGCTGTCCTTGTTCAATCCAATAATGGACCACACCATTAGCTAGCGTATTGGTATAGTGCCCTTTTGTAGGATGAACGATCATCCCTGCTGCCTTGTTCACTACAAGCAAATGTTCATCCTCGAACAGAATATCGAAAGGAATGGGCTGTGGCAAAATATCATCCGAAGATTCCTGCTCCATTCGGATTTCCACCACATCTCCATCCCTAACAGGAACACTGATATAGACCTTCTCCCCATTCAGTTGAATGCCCTCTTCGCTCTGTTTCAATCGGGACAACAACTTCCGGGATACACCTAACTTCCGCTGCAATATGTCCTTGAGTATCCATCCCTCTTCTTCTGTGGGAATTACATATGTTATTGGATTATAATATTGTGAGAGTGTCATTTGCCTGATCGAAACACTTTTTGACTACGTACATATTCAATATCAGTCACTCCACTACGCACATTCACCGTTCTACCAATGACGAAGAAGTAGTCAGATAGCCGATTTAGATATTTACGTACAGCAGGATTAATCTCCTTACTCTTACCTAATGTAACTGTCCTACGCTCTGCTCGGCGACATACTGTCCGACATACGTGAAGCGTAGACGAAAGCAACGTTCCCCCAGGTAGAATGAAACGCTCCAGTTGTGGATTCTCCTGTTCACACGTGTCGAGCCATAACTCTAACCGCTCTGACATCGATTCAGATACTTTGTATTTACTTTCACTAAGATTTACAAAAGCTAAGTCAGAACCACAGTCAAATAACTCATGCTGAATCTCTAACAATTGCTCCTTTAGATCAGTAAATTGCTCATCCTCGCCCATCATACTAATCACTTGTCCTACAAAGCTATTCAATTCATCGATCGTTCCATAAGCTTCAACCTGATCATCGTCTTTGCTCACTCTAGCACCGATTACCGAAGTTTCGCCTTCATCACCCGTTCGTGTATACACCTTCATCCGTATTCCTCCTATAAATTACAATTTCCATCTATTATAACACTCGAGTCGTCAGCCCAATCAGTACTTGAAATACTTGAACAATAACTAGTGTTGGTTTGATACATACCATACGGTCATCATAGATTTCTATTGCGTGTACGGGTTACCAATTCCCGCTATTCAATCATCGCTTTCAATACTTTAACAGCGTTCTCTTCCGAATCAGATGAAACCGCAATTGTGGCGTATAATCCAACACTGGTATATTCTAGATCCTGAAAGGCTTTCATCTGAGAGACTGGAATACCATACAAATGCTTCTCTGTCTTGACATTATTGTCATCATCCAGAACACCACCCTCAAATACACCATCTGAATAGGTTTCTGGATCAAAGTAAGAATCAAGTACAATATTTGCCCCGTCTCTACCATATACCTTCATTTCATTCTCAGGCAAAATGATAATATCATGGTCATGAGTCGCATACTCTATCATTAACTTCTGTAGATTGAATATAGGAGTCGCGGTAACCTTAACCTTAAGTTCCTCTCCCATCTTCTCCTGTAATATCTGATTTAGTTCCTCGCTAATTTGAGAAGGGTCAAATTTATCATCTGTAATAAACACCGATACATCAGCCTTATCTGATCCACATGCAGTGAGCATGATGATTGCCGACAAAACAATCATAAGTCTACCTATAGCCTTCAAAGCCGCTCCCCCTTTGTAAGTGCATGCTCAAGAAGTCTACTGTCCGCACCAAGAAGGTGATTACTTCCTGATCAATTGATGACTTTATGAACAACCTTTTTAAATAGTTACTCTAATATATCATATCTAGGATATATAAAAAAAGAAGACCCGATATATATCGGGTCTTCTTGGATAACACTATTTTTTAGAGCCACATATTCTCATATATTCATTTATTTTTTGGTCTAACATAATACTGATTTCAATGACAATATCGGAAGTAAAAGATTTCTCCTGAGTAAACAATTGTTCCATCCTACTACGAAGAAATTGAATCTCAGCTTCCAGTGCATTATCTCTTGAAAAATACACTGTATTTGTGGACCATTTATTACGATTTTCTTCGGCAGCATAACTTCCGCGATATGTGGGTAGATCATAATCAGTACAAAACATAAGAACCCCCCTAGATAGTCTAATTATGCTCACAGAGGAAAATTATAACATAAAAAAAATAAATAAAAGTATAATTCTAAAGATATATAATTTAACCTTGTTTCAATCGCTCAACAAATTTACCGATTCGGTCCAGAGCTTCGTTCAATTGAGCAACTGAAGTTGCATATGAACATCGGATAAAACCTTCACCACCGAGACCAAATACAGTACCGGGTACAGCAGCCACCCTTGCTTCTACAAGTAAGCCCTGAGCGAAATCATCCGACGATAAGCCCGTGCTCTTAATACTAGGAAATGCATAGAAAGCGCCCTGAGGTTCATGACAATCGAGACCTATATCACGGAAACCTTGAACAATTAGACGTCTTCGCTGATTATAAGAATCAACCATTCTATCTTTTTCCTCGAGACCATTGGTTAGAGCCTCTAAAGCAGCCACTTGACCCATTACAGGAGCACACATCACGGTATATTGATGAATTTTGAGCATGGCTGCAATGATATCCTCGTGTGCGCAAGCATATCCCATTCTCCAACCTGTCATGGCAAATGCCTTTGAGAAACCACTTACTAATATCGTTCTATCCATCATTCCTGGAATAGCTGCAAAGCTAACATGTTTCTCGTTATAGCTAAGCTCTGCATAGATTTCATCCGAAATAACAATCAAGTCATGTTTCTCTACCAGTTTAGCTATCGGAAGCCAATCCTCATATGTCATAATGGCACCTGTAGGATTACTTGGATAGCTTAAGATCAGAATCTTAGACTTAAGTGTGATCTTCGCCTCTAGCGCTTCGGCAGTCAACTTGAAACCATTCTCAGAATTCGTCTCAATTCCGACGGGAATGCCTCCCCCAATAGCCGTAATTGGAGAATAGGATACGTAACAAGGTTCTGGAATAAGAATTTCATCCCCAGGGACAATGAGTGCACGAAGGGCTAAATCTATCGCTTCGCTACCCCCAACCGTCACTAAAATTTGCTTATCTGGCTCATAAGATACATGAAAACTCTCATACAGATATTTGCCAATAGCTTCACGTAACTCTGGCATTCCCGCATTAGAAGTGTACCTTGTATTGCCACGTTCCAATGAATACACACATGCTTCGCGTACATGCCATGGAGTAATAAAGTCTGGCTCTCCTACTCCCAGCGTAATAATATCTTTGCTAGCAGATACAAGATCGAAAAATTTACGAATACCCGAAGGAGCAATTTCCCTAACGAGCGGTGCTAAATACGATTCCATGGATTTATTAGTTTCTTTTGCAAGATCTTCATTTAAGATCATGACACTCACATCTTCCTTCACGGTGAAATCATGAGGCGATTATCTTCTTCATGTTCATCCAAGATAATACCGTCTTGTTTGTATTTTTTTAGAATAAAGTTGGTTTTGGTAGACAATACCGATTCAATTGGCGATAACTTCTCAGAAACAAAATTCGCCACTTCCCTTAAATTACGTCCTTCTACTTCAACAAGTAAGTCATAGGCACCTGACATCAAATATACTGATTTCACCTGCGGATACAGATAAATTCGTTCTGCAATCCCTTCGAATCCACGTCCCCGCTCTGGCGTTATCTGCACTTCAATCAGCGCAGTGACTTTCTCATCTTCTATCTTACTCCAGTTAACAACTGCGGCGTACTTCACAATGACATGATCACTCTCAAGCTCGGCTATTGTCGTCTTGACCTCATCTTCACTTACACCCAGGAGCGTAGACAGTAAAGCAGGGGATCTTCTCGCATCCTCTTTCAAAAGCTCTAACACCTTTAACTTTAGATCGTTCAGTTCCTTCATAAGTCACCCTCCAGCACTTGCTTTTCACAGATATCTATTCATAGCTTGATTATCATGAATACCTGCGGAAAGAGATTAATACTTATATTACAATAATTAAGAGTTAATGCATAGAAAAACCATTCCTCTTTTTAATATCTCAAGGAATGGTCCTCTAAACATGATTAATAATCTCAAGAAAAGACTACATATAATTAGAATTTTGAGAATTAGGTTGATTCTGCGGCAACGGTTGAGTTTGACCTACTCCACCCAACCTCTGCTGAACGAATTGATGCGACTGCTGTTGCGTTTTTCGAGATTGTTGAAGCTGTTTATCAACCTCTTGCCTCGAAGCTTTACTAGCAGGTGTATATTGGTTCTGTTGTTGCATTAAGTGAAATAGGTCTCCCTGTAGCCTTAATGTATCATTCGTTAGATCCGTAAACATCTGACGTATCGTGGGACAGGCAGATTCGGTTGTAGCCGTTGTATATTCTCTA
This sequence comes from Paenibacillus sp. DS2015, assembly GCF_050433705.1. Classification (NCBI taxonomy): domain Bacteria; kingdom Bacillati; phylum Bacillota; class Bacilli; order Caryophanales; family Paenibacillaceae; genus Paenibacillus; species Paenibacillus sp. DS2015. Next base: position 152,520 of record NZ_JBNPWS010000004.1, read on the forward strand.
ACTGTTCTTTTCAAATTGCATAGAACCGTATTTAGCAAATCTTCTTCCGGCAATATTGTTGACGCGCTCTGAGAATTCATCATTGTATTCATTTCCTCCTCGTTATTTATGGGTGTAAAATTATTGTGGCAGTTGCATCGGAGCTACTTGTTGATGTTGCTGTAGCGATTGAACGAGCATATCTAGATGATGTTCCATACTTTCAATATAACTCCGACAGGCCTGCTGAATATTCGGGTTCTGTGAACTTGCTACTGTCGCTGCACACTGTTTAATCAACAGATCCTCATTGGAAATAGAATCCATAATATAGTCTAATTCTTTACTGGTTAGTGGTTGCATTTGCATAGATTGCATATCTTCATTTCCCTCCTGAGTAAATAATTTTGAACAAGGAATAGTATATCCAGAGCCTAAATTTTCTATGTGAAGAATTTCTCAGTTCATAATTTATTAAAAGGAGAGTACATGGCACGAACGGTGTCTTATATGGGAAACAGCTCGTTCTTATCTCTATATGAGAACAACTCCTGAAGGTAGAATTATAGCAGGAGGACTGTCACTGTTATTTTATTGAGGGATTAGAGGCAATGGAACGGTTACCAGTATGATTGCAGATTTACTAGCTGATGTTATTTCAGGCAATCCTCGACCTGAGATGGAGCTGTTCTCCCATACTAGAACGACTAAGGCACAGCCAACCTGATGGCAATACTTATACTGAACATAGATAACAAACAGCCCTTACCATTATTGGCAAGGGCTATTCGTTATCTATTTATTTATTTATATACACCCACATAACTTAAAGCTTCTTAGCATTTAACCCTTTAATGAAACGTATACGATCTTCGTCATTTAATGAGCTCTCCACATGGAAGCAACCAGAACAGATATACGTATTCACCGTGAATGGTGTACTCAAAATGGGGGCTTGAAGTGCGCTAAATATGAAAGGCTTATACTCAGAATCCGTTATTTTCTGTTGGCCTGTAAGTAACATGTATTCGTGACAGTGAGGACATTCTTGTACTTCCAACTGCTCGTCCAACACTTTAGCAACCGTCACATCATAAAGGCTCAAGTCATGTGTTGTCTCATACTTATCGAGCGCACGGAATGCTGCGATCGCCCCGTTAATCTCTTCATCCCAATAATTCTCAGAATCTATATCATCCTCTGAACTATGCTTGACAGCCGTGGGTTCTGACCGTTCTTGTTGTTCTTGCTCTTCATCCTCGTCAATCCCAATATTAAGCGTACGATACTCATTCAACTCATTCTGACAATGAGGACATTCTGCCTCGGGACCTATTTCATCATCCCATACAATTTCAGTCTGACACCATGGGCAAACATTCGTTTCCATAATTCATCCTCCTAGATATTCATTAAATAGATAATTCCTGCCGCAAAAAAAACAACCGCAGCCACAAATAAAATACGCGCCAAATTTTTCATGAAGTCATGGGCCCTCCCGCAAATTTACCTTAGGACAACTCTTTCATTAGATAAACTATGTGTTCATGTTAATATATACAAGCTCCAATTAAGTAGGAAAGTGAAATAGAGATCATCATAGAGATTAACCCCACTGCCCGATTATCCTTCTTGATTTCTTCATCAATTGAAAAAACAGGCGTTAGAAATTCAAATAGAAAATAAGAAAGAAGCAGTAACAAAAATCCAAAGAAAGTCCACTTCATTGAATCGTAAATTGAGACTTTAGCCTCAATGCTGAATCTCAGCACATTACAAATTCCGAATATTTTACCTCCTGTAGCCATAGCCACGGATATATTCCCTTGTTTAATTTCATCCCAGCACTTGTATTTCGTCACCAATTCAAAACATGAAAGAAACACAATTAAAGCCAATATCCCCACTGAAAAATATCCAATTAGTATCCCAAGAGGGTGTGCCAGCAATCGATCAATCGCATTAAACATGTATGATTTGACCTCCTCGTATCCAGATCCAGTACCCTAAATCTATTTAAGCTCGGCTACAGTAACTCCGTTTCCACCTTCCCCGTAATTACCCAAACGATAACTTTTCACATGTTTATGCTTACGGAGATACTCCTGCATTCCGGTACGTAATATCCCGGTTCCCTTACCATGGATAATGTAAACCATCGTCAAATTCCCAAGGAAGGCCTCATCGATGAAACGATCTACTTCCAATAGTGCCTCTTCAAGATTAGAACCTCGTAAATCCAGTTCACTTCGGATATGTTCATCCCTCGTACGATTAAGCGTGGTCACGTTACGCTGTTTTTGCTTATTCTCTGATTGGGAGGAGCTTAACAATTCTAGATCATCGAGGCTTACCTTCATCTTCATAATTCCCATTTGGACAAGAGCTTCTTTACTCCCTGTAAGTTCGACCACATGACCTTTCTGATTCAGACTATATACTCTAACCTCATCGCCTGCTTCAATAGCACGTGGAGCCTTAGATTGCATTTTACCTGGGCCCTTCTTCCGTAGCTTAGGCTCAGCTTCCTCGAGTTGCTTACGAATCGCAATCAGTTTGTGTTCCTTGACAGCCGCGCCCTCAGCCTGTGCGAGTTCCCGGAGTTCTGATATGATTTTTTCTGCTTCCGTACGCGCTTTATCAATAATGACCAACGCTTCGAATTCCGCCTTCTCCACTAGCTTATCACGTTGTTGTTCGAGCTTTTCTAGCTCACGTTGATGAAGCGTGCGTAATTGCTCCATCTCTTGACGTAGCTGCTCGGCATGTTCACGTTCATTCTCTGCACCTAGGCGGTTTTCTTCAAGAGAAGCAATCATATGCTCAACGCGCATATCATCCTCTTTCACTTCACCACGGGCATAATCCAGTATACTCTCTTGCAACCCTAGACGTTCTGCAATAGCAAAAGCGTTACTTCTTCCCGGCACACCGATCAGAAGCCGATACGTTGGACTTAGCGTGTTCACATCGAATTCCATACTAGCGTTAATAATACCTTTACGTTCATACGCATATGCCTTCAACTCACTATAGTGCGTTGTAGCGACCATACGACATCCAGATCTATGCATATGTTCTAGAATAGAAATCGCTAGTGCTGAACCTTCTGCAGGGTCTGTACCTGCTCCCACCTCATCGAGAAGCACCAGACTTTGTGGTGTCATTTGTTTCAGAATCCGAATAATATTAGTCATGTGACTTGAGAATGTACTCAGATTTTGTTCAATGCTCTGCTCATCACCAATATCTGCATAGATCGCATCAAATACACATAATTGACTTCCTTCCTCCGCAGGAATGAACAATCCGGACATAGCCATTAAACTAAGTAGACCGATCGTCTTAAGGGTAACAGTCTTTCCCCCTGTATTTGGACCTGTCACAATAATTGAAGTATGTTCGTTTCCTAACTCCACATCAATCGGAACCACTTGCTCTAGCGGAATTAAGGGGTGTCTCCCTTTCTTCAATTTGAGGTAGCGATCATTGTTCATCTTCGGCATTGAAGCTTTCATTACATGAGCCAATCGGGCCTTGGCAAATATGAAATCCAATTCGCCTACTAATCCGATATCAATTCCAAGCAACTCAGATTGATCCCCAACTAAAGCCGTTAGCTTCTGCAAGATAACTTCAATCTCCCGCTCTTCCTTCATACGTAACTCACGCAACTTATTATTCATATTCATGATAGCCTCTGGCTCGATGAATAATGTCGCTCCAGAACCTGACTGGTCGTGAACGATACCTCCGAAATAAGAGCGATGTTCTGCCTTTACTGGGATAACAAAATGATCACCACGAATCGTAACAAGTTGATCCTGTAACATTTTGGATACTGTTGAAGAACGAATCATCGAATCAAGCTTCTCACGAATGCGAGCCTCACCCGTTCTTAATTCGCGGCGGATTTGCGCTAGTTCAGAACTTGCCGTATCCATAACCTCCGAAGTATCGTCGATACATGATCTAATGGCATCCTCCATTGGCTTCTGCTCAGAGATTCCATCACTAAGCGTGAACAGAATGTTCACTTCCTGCTCATCGTGAACGCTTGCAACAAAACGCTTGATCCTTCTTGACCCATAAGTCATATTACTCACAAATAGCAATTCATGCGGATTTAATGCGCCTCCGATACGAGCACGCTTCAAAGCATCCGTAATATCCGTAATACCAGCAAAAGAAGGTGTCCCCTTCAATCGATCTACCGTATAAGCTTCATCTGTCGCTTGTAACAACAATTCTACAGACTCCAACTGAGTAACCGGCTCTAGATCATCCACAGCCTGCTTTCCCATCGTTGTCTGAGTGAAATCGGCACATTTATTTAAAATTTTACGATAATCTAAAGTTTTAAAAATCTTATTGTCCAAGAATACTCACTACTCCTTTCAATCATCACTTTATTATAACGAAATTACCACGAATTCGCCATTTACGATTCCATCAATACATAACATTCGGGAAAATTGAATACACTAACTCTCGAATACCATAGTTCTTATGTCTAAAGGAGGTCTTTACATGCATTTCTTAGGGCATGTCGTCCGATTTATTGTAGCTGCAATTGTATTAATGATTGTAGGCTGGATCGTACCTCAATTCTCAGTCGGGGGTTTCTGGAGTGCATTAATGTTAGCTCTGGTCATTGCCTTACTGAGTTGGGTAGTAGAAGGTATATTTGGCAAAAAGATTACCCCCTTTGGTCGAGGGATTGTTGGATTTATCATCAGTGCCTTGGTGATCTATATCGCCCAATTCATCGTCAGTGGTGTTAGCGTAACTATGCTAGGTGCTCTACTTGCTGCACTAGTCATTGGCATTATCGACCTGTTCATTCCGGTATCTACCCCCTATGAAGCTGGTCGTAGTAAAGGGTAGTGCACAACGCTATTCCTTGGTACACACAAGACAAGCCCCTGTATATGACAGGGGCTTGTCTAATATCATAGGTTACATCCGCTCTGCGGCTATTATAGCTGCTCTTGTTTCACATTCATCTGCTGTTACCACACGATTCTTTCCAGAACGTTTAGCTTCATAAAGCGCCTGATCTGCGTTATGGAATAAATTTTCTTTACCATAACCTTGGTGGTATACGCATAATCCTATGCTAACGGTTATAGGTTTGTTCTCCATATACGGATGAACCAATTGTTCAATCCCCTGCCTAATTCCTTCTGCCATCGCTACAGCTTCATCTGCCGTTTTATCCGTAAATATAACTGCAAATTCTTCCCCTCCATAACGTGCTGCGAAATCATTGGGCATCATTAGAGACGTTAACTTATTAGCTGAATCTTCTAACACTAAATCCCCTACCCTATGGCCATAAGTATCATTAACCTGTTTGAAATTGTCGATATCAATCAGAGCTAGAGACAGAGACAACTGATTGTTCTCGCATTGCTCTAGCAGTACTTCTAAATATTCATGAAATGTTTTGTGGTTGTATAAACCTGTTAACGCGTCTATTTTCAATAATTTATCGGAGATCGTCTTTTCAACCATCAATTGTTGCTCCGATTTAATGACGTTCTCCAAATGCTCTTTGAATTCGTTTACTCGAATTATAATCGTCCTCGCAATCATAATAAAGACGATAAATACACACTCCGTATAAATAAACTCATACATCGGTTTAGCATATATAGTATATTCGAGAAAGAAATAAATAACGCTGTATAACAGAATACAAGAGATAGAATAGCTAACGACTAATTTCCAGTCTAAATATACCAAAGAAACTAGCACAGGCAACAATAAGACAAATGGTGATGCGTACATCATGGGTCCGATGAAATACAATGAATAGGATAATAAAAATCCACATATCACAATCTTCTGTTTCTTAAACTTCCTTCCATAATGTAACCAGAACTCCATGAAAACCATCAATAACAGCATACCCCCATTAAGAATGGCACGCCAATTCAATTTAATATCCAACTTGCTTAATTCCATGATTCCTAGTCCTTCAGGCATGATCAGAATGACTTGTGCAATTGAAATCATACCGACTATAGCCCAATATGCATTAATAATTTTACGGTGCCACACGCCTTCTAGTATTACTTCCGTATGAATATCTATCCCCTACTTTTATCCAATATGATGTAATACCCATTATAACTAAATCTATATACCTGTAAATCATTTTGTTACTTCTTGTTCACTAATCATTCAAATGAATACATGCGATTGATCACATATTGAGGTATAATATTACTGTATTTGTCACACTATCCAACATTATCGGAGGGAATTTATGAGAAAGACACTTGCAATTATCATATCCTGCTTCCTTATTCTATCTTTAGCAGCATGTGGAGGTAATAATGACAACGCAGCTCCCACAAATAGTGGACTGACAGAAACTGGCGTTGCTCCAAGCGAGGAGTTAGTCATTAAGGCGACTAACTATAACTTCGACCAGAAAGAATACCATCTCAAGAAGGGTGTACCTGTCAAAATCATATTTGATAATGCTGAAGGAAACCATGGTGTACTTATTCCAGGCTTGAACCTTCAACTTGATCAAAAAAACTCTTCTAAAGTTATTACACCAGATAAAGCCGGCACATATGAAATCACTTGCTCCGTCTTCTGTGGTACAGGCCACACATCTATGATTTCAAAAATCATTGTCGAATAATATTAAATCCCCTTATGCCCCCTCAAGGATAACATCCTTCTAGGGATCATAAGGGGATTTTTTTCTTCATTCAATTCTGATCCTGTTCAATCAATTCAATCCACTCGTTATATTCACTTTGCAGTTTAGCATATTCTTCGCGGAGTAGACGATGTTCTTCCTCCATTTGTCCAGCCTGTTCTACCTGCATTTCATGTTCTACCTGCAATAGTCGATATTGATTCGCTACTAACTCGAATGATTCACCTATCTCTCGTAGTTCTGTCGCTACAGTCTCCTTCTCACCTTGAAGCGTTTCTACTTGTTGTTCTGACACCGCAATCTCTTGCTGCCAAATATCCAGCTCCTCCTGAAGCTTTAATTGCTCAGCACCCCAAGCTGATTGTTGTAGAGATAACTCTTCATACTGTTGTTTCCATGTCGTAAGATTCTGGTTAGATACTTGTAGCAATCCCTGTACCTCTTCATATTGTTTAGTAAGATCAATCACTGCCTCTTCAGCTGATTGATACGTACGCATAGTCTGCTCATACAATTCCTTCTGAACAGTGAGTTCATCGTGGAGTGACTTCATTCCCACTTCGAGGGTCTCATTCTGTTCGGTACTTTCTAGGATCCTTAATTCCAATTCTGAGATCTCTTCATTTCGTTTGTCGGCAAGCATCTTCCACGATGTTAATTCCGCAGTTAATCTGTGTACTTCCCCTTCGTATTTACGAGAAGAATCACTATATTCACCAACAGCCTTTTGCAGAGTCTGCCGTTCACTCTCAGACTTTGTTAAATCATTCTTCATTTGATTCAATTGCGTTTCTTGCTTCGTAACTTTACTTAAAAGAGATTGCTGTTCAGTCTTCAAAGTTTGTTCGCGATCTACAACTATCTTATGCTGCTCGATCAATTGAGAATGCCCTTCTTGACTCTTCTTCAAATCCTGTTCCACATTACGAAGTTTAACCTGTTGCTGCGAATGATTACTCCGTAATTCCACCATTTGCTTATCTAAATCTTGAATCTTCTGCTTGTGCTTCTGTTCCAGATTGGCCTGACTTTGCACCAACTGATCTTTCTTAAGACTCTCCTCCTTAAGGAGAGTCTTGTGTTGTTCAAGCTGCTTCATAAGTTCAGCCTTATCACCTTTAAGCTGTTGGATAGCTCCAGCCTTATCTTGTTCAAGCTGTTGGATAGCTTCAGCCTTATCACGTTCAAGCTGTTGGATAGCCTCTGCCTTATCACGTTCAAGCTGTTGGATAGCCTCTGCCTTATCACGTTCAAGCTGTTGGATTGCTTCATCCTTAGTCCGTCCAAGTTGTTCAAGAGCCTCATTCTTAGCCAGCTCGAGCTGAGCATACGCTATTCCTTGCTCCTTGAGCTTATCCTCGTATTCTTCTTGCTGCTTCACAAGCCGTTGCTGTTGTTCAACACGAACTGCTTGAAGCTGAGAAACCTCAGCTCTTAATTCACTCCGCTCACCCGTTAGTAGTTTTAATTCATTGCGAACTTCCTGCGTTTGAATAGCTTCCTCAGCGATGTGGACAGCTGCTAACACTGCAAGTTTAGGTGTATCTAGCCGTGAATGATTCTTTGATATACTGTTCATTCTTTCGTCGACGTAACTAGCAATTTTTTTCATATATTCTGAACTACTTCCAACCAGTTTATAAGAAGTCCCGTAAATTTCGACGGTGACACGTGTACGATCAGGTATATTCACTGTTTTGCCCTCCTTCACATGGGTGTTTATTCTTGCTGTTATCTTTATATTGAATAAGATCTTATATCCTTTATTTGTTGGTAAAAAAGCCACACCGAATCTCTATTTCTATGGATTCGATGTGACTTCGTTTAATTCCTGCTATTTTCTTAATTCAGCTGCAAAAGTTTGTTCAAGAGCTGCAACAACATTCCCATGCAACGAAGTCACTTCCTCATCTGTCAACGTCCGCTCCTGATGACGATATACGAGCGAAATCGCTACGCTCTTCTTGTTATCACCAAGTTTACTACCTGTATACACATCGAATACTTGCACAGTTTGCAGTAAATTACCTGCTGTTTCACGAATTACCGCTAGCAGGGCACCCGCTTCCACTTGAGAATCTACAACAAGAGCGATATCACGCTCAACAGCTGGATATCTAGGTAATTCGCGATATCTCACATCATAATTCGTATAGTCATAAAGAGGTTTAAGTAACATTTCTGCCACATAAACGTCTTCTAAATCTCGATCATGCTGAAGCTGAGGGTGTACCTGACCAAGCGTACCTAACAATACCTTAGCTCCTCCATTATTCTCTAAATAGATAGAAGCTGAACGACCTGGATGATACCCCTCGGGTTGATTCGCGACATAGGTTACATCTTGTTGTAGACCTAAATGCTCGAACAATGTTTCTAGCGCACCTTTTAGATCAAAAAAGTCTACCTTCACTGGATTAACATTCCATTGCTTCTGTCCAAGGTTACCACTAAGTAGAAATGCAAGTACTGGGATTTCCTTCGGTTGAGTCGTTAATTGTTCTTCCTCCGAGAAGAATACATTTCCCATTTCAAACAATGCCAAATCTGTTTGTTTGCGGTTAACGTTATATGCCATAGCATCTAGTAATTGCGGGATGATACTCGTACGAAGAACACTGCGCTCCTCACTCATAGGCATAGATAATCTAACCGGCTTACTCCCCACAGTTAATGCTGGAAACACAGCGGTTTGCTCTGGGTGGGTAAAAGAGTAACTAATTAACTCCTGCCATCCTCCATGCGTCAGCAATCTACGTAGATCACGTCTTAAAGCTTGTGGCTTCGTATAAGCCCCTGGCGTTGTTGGCCCCTCGATAGGTGTTGTAGGAATATTGTCGTATCCATATAAACGAGCGATCTCTTCGATTAGGTCAACATCACTTGTAATATCACCACGCCGTGTAGGCACGCTCACTTCAATCAAACCATGTGCTGAATCTGCACAATCGAAATGAAGACGAGTTAATATCGTTTTCACTTCCAGCATTGACAGTTCTGTACCCAACACCCGATTCAGTTTTTCCAGTGTAATCGAAACAATAAGCTCCTGCTTAGGTGTAACGATGCTCTCAACTACGCCTTGATGCACCAAACCATCAGCATGAACAGCGATTAAATAAGCAGCTCTGTTCAATGCAGTAATCACTGCACCCGGATCTACCTCTTTCTCAAAACGTAGGCTCGCTTCAGAACGAAGACCTAATTGACGGGAAGTTTTACGTACTGTCCCTCCATCGAATTTAGCTGATTCTAACAGTATACTTACTGTATTCTCAGTGACTTCAGAATTGGCGCCGCCCATAACGCCTGCAAGTGCTACAGGCTTCACGCCATCTGTAATCAATAGCATGTGAGGCTCAAGCTTCCGCTCTTGTCCGTCCAATGTCGTTAATGTCTCTCCAGCTTGAGCTAAACGAACATCAATTGCGCCATTCGCAAGCTTATCAGCATCAAAGGCATGAAGAGGCTGACCATATTCAAGCATGACGTAATTCGTAATATCCACAATGTTGTTAATGGGGCGTACGCCTGCGGCCATAAGGCGGTTCTGTAACCACTGTGGTGAAGTCTTAATCGTTACATTCGTAATATATCTGGCTGCATAGTGACTACAATGATCCGGTGCACTAACAGTTACTGAGATATGATCTGCCGCGACATCGCTAACTTCCACAAGATCTTTCTCAGGGGACGGCATTTTCACTTCACGTCCTAGAATAGCTCCCACTTCGTAGGCAGCACCACGCATGCTAAGACAATCGGAGCGATTCGGTGTTAAATCGAATTCCAATACCTGATCGTCCAGATCCAGAAATTGACTTATTGGGGTCCCAATCTCTACAGACTCAGGAAGTACTAGGATTCCTTCTTGTTGTTCTTTCGGTAACAACTTATCATTGATGCCTAATTCTTTGGCTGAACAGATCATACCGTGTGATGCAGCACCACGTAGCTTAGCCTTCTTGATCTCCATACCCCCAGGCATGACAGCTCCCACAAGGGCTACAGGGACCTTCTGACCCGCATCCACATTCTTGGCACCACACACAATTTGTAGATCCTCACCCTGTCCTGCATCTACAATACATATATTCAACTTATCTGCATCAGGGTGCTTCTCCTTGCTCTTCACATACCCAACCACTACTTTATTTACACCCTTATTGCGGTTCTCAATCTCATCGATTTCTATTCCTGCACGCGTGATCTGTTCAGCTAAATCCTCAGCCGTAACATTGTCTAACGCAACATAATCCTTTAACCATGCCATTGATACCTTCATATCTATCTCCCTTCCTTCTTGTCGAGATTAAATCCGTGCAAATTGCTTCAAGAAACTCATATCACTATTGTAAAAATGACGAATATCGTCAATTCCATATTTCAAAATGGCGATGCGTTCAACACCCATACCAAAAGCGAATCCACTATACTCCTCCGGATCATAACCACCCATTTCAAGTACCTTCGGGTGCACCATACCGCAACCTAGAATTTCAAGCCAGCCTGTATGCTTACACATCCGACAACCACTTCCACCACACTTCACACACGTAACATCTACTTCAGCACTAGGCTCTGTGAAGGGGAAGAAGCTAGGACGCAAACGAATCTGAGTATTCGGACCGAACATTTCTTGCACGAACTGCTGCAAGGTTCCTTTTAGATCACTCATACGAATGTTCTTATCAATAACAAGACCCTCAATTTGATTGAATTGGAAAGAGTGAGTAGCATCATCATCATCACGACGATATACTTTACCAGGACAAATGATTTTGACTGGAACCTCACCTTCCATGGCTTGCATCGTACGAATCTGTACTGGAGACGTCTGAGTACGCATCAATAACTCCTCAGTAATATAGAACGTATCCTGCATATCACGAGCGGGGTGATTCTTAGGAAGATTTAAGGCTTCAAAGTTATAATAGTCAGTCTCCACTTCAGGTCCTTCAGCAATGCTGTAACCCATACCGATGAAGATCTCTTCCATATCCTGAATAACCTTATTCAGAGGATGGATGGCTCCTTGGGTCATTCTTCTACCTGGCAACGTAACATCCACTTGCTCAGCTTGAAGACGTTGTTCTGTTTCTGCCCGCTGAAAAGCATTCTGCTTAGCCTCAATAACTTCCTCAATCGCTGCACGAACCTCATTCCCCACCTGTCCGACAAGGGGTCTCTCTTCCGCACTCAAAGAGCCCATTCCTCGTAAAATCTCCGTTAACGCTCCCTTTTTACCCAAATACTTCACACGTAAATCGTTTAATGTTTGAGGATCTAACACATCTTGCAAATGAGCTAACGCCTCAATTTTTAATGCTTTTAACTTGTCTCTCATAGCCTTTCATGCCCCCCTGATTTCACTTAAATGCAATAAATAATGAACATTCATAATCCATTTTGCTCCAAAATAGTAATAAATTATAAGAAGAAACGGCTGCGCCGTCCTTTCAAGGGACGGCATCCGTTTCTCGTAAAAATATAAGGATCATTTATTATGTACAGCATATAAATTCTTATATTTTAACAAAAAAGGCCCTTCCTCCCCGAAAAAAGGGACGAAAAGACCGTGGTACCACCCTTGTTAGAAATCATGCTCAGTTGAAGCTATAATACTTAAGGCTTCTGTCCATCCAAGCATCACTTTCTCACTTTTAGACGATTATAACGGATCGTGAACCGATACCCTCTACGCTTATCAACCATAAATTAAAAAAGCCTTCTTTATGATCAAGTTCAAGGAACTGCTCCGGAGGGAACTTCAGTAGCCTATATCTGTAGAAACGCTCTCAATCTAAAGGCGTCTCCTCCCTGTATAGAGGCACTACTTACTCTTCTCCATCATTGCATTTCATTAATAACAAAAACACACTCTATTGATCATTATTATATGCATAATTGTGAATGCTGGCAAGTCTAGTCCCTTTTTCAGCACTAAAATTATGCTTATATTGAGTATAGATCCTATAGCCTTTCCAGATCTTTACGTAGCATGCGAATTTTCTCTATTCTCGAAGTATTCTCCTGTTCCGTTCCTTCATCTTCATTCAACAATCTTGACAGCTCCCATGCTAATTCAATTCGTGCATTGTCATTAGATGAATTCCACACCCCTGACTGCCCTTTCATACTTATACGTTCTTCCTCTTCTTCTATCGTTCCTTCGAACATTTGTGGTTCATGCTCGTTAGATAACGTCAATAGACGATTTGCTAGCTTCCGTACAAGCATTCGGTCATGGGAGACTACAACAAGTGCTCCAGGGTATTTTTGAAGAACATCTTCAATAACCTCACGTGTTACGATATCTAAATAATTCGTCGGTTCATCGAGCACAAGCAGATTAGCGCCACTGAAATAAAGCTGTACAAAGGCTATCCGGCACCTTTCTCCCATACTAAGAACGCCTACCTTCTTGAATACATCCTCACGCGAGAAGAGAAAACACCCTAGAATGGTTCTTGCATATGACTCCGTCATATCTGGTAAGCCTAACAAGGTTTCCAGTAACGTCTGTTCATCATCCAAGCCATCTAATTCTTGGGAGAAATATCCGATAGTCAGTGCTGGATGATGCCGAACTTCACCTGTGTTAGGAATCGTATGCCCCATGATCAGCTTCAATAGTGTCGATTTGCCTGTGCCATTAGCCCCTCTAATCGCAATCCGATCCCCTCGAGCTACAATATAATCCAGCTTATTAAACAACATACGATGTCCCTTAAATTCAAAATCAACCTGCTCAAGTCTCACTAGATTACGTGCAGCAAAAGACCCCGTCCCCATCTGCATGTTTAATTTAGGACCACTCCGCGGCTTCTGCACGCTCTCTGCATCAAGCCTTTCCATTTCTTTTTGCTTAGCATGATAACGAGAAATGTTCTTCTTGGCTTTCGCTTTATAATAACTAACTGTGCTCGGCATTTCTTGTTTCGTTGCTGCACGATCTGCTTTGTTGAACCAGTCTTGATATCTTCTTATGGATTCTTCTAGCGCTTCACGAGCCTGTTGTTGCTTCTTATGAAGTGCTTCTTGTTCCCTCAATTCCCTATCTTTTTCGCGTCGATAGTCACTATAATTTCCTTTATATTTCTTCAAGCCCGCTTCAGTTAACTCACCAATTCCAGTAGCTACTCGATCTAAGAATGTTCTATCATGAGATACGAATAATACGGTCCCCTCATAATGTAACAGCCATTGTTCTAACCACAGCATACTTGATTCGTCCAAATGATTTGTCGGCTCATCTAACATGAGGAATTGAGGTCTGCGAACGAGGAGGGAAGCCAGACGCACCCTCGTTTTTTGACCCCCGCTTAACTGGGCGAATGGAACTCCCCATAGCTCAGAGCTAATCTGAAGCATCGTCAAGATCTTCTCTAGTTCAATTTCCCACCTAAAGCCATCTAATTGCTCGTATTGTGCCATCCAATGCCCATAAGCCTCAAGCAATGAATGACTCTGATCTGAGGAAATATGCTGAAGCTCATTCTCGCATCCTAGCAGTTGCTGCTTGATCTCACAGAGTTCCTGACTGTCATACTGAGCCGCTTGTAATGTCGTTAAATTCAACAAGTGATCTCCATGTTGTTGCATAACTCCCCAATGTTCTACTGGCAAATGACGCTCAACCGTACCTTTGTTTGGTTCTACCTCACCAGTTAATATTTGAAAAAGAGTACTCTTCCCCACGCCATTACTCCCACACAAGGCGATTCTTTCCCCTTCATAAATCTCTATGTCTACGTGCTCAAAGCACAATTTACCATTCCACTCTTTTCCTAAACCCCTACCCTTTAAAATGCTCATCATATAAATCATCCCCTCTTTAAATATCAGCAACTATTCGTTTTACAGACGGATTGCTGAACCATTTTCTCGGGTTATGGACGACATCAAGGAATTAACACCGTAACTCATAACCTTGAAAACACAAAAAACCGTAAGCGCAGGCCTACAGTGGGATAGTAAAATGATGATATGGCTCAACAAAGAAGAATCGTCAACAAACCCTAACGATGACGATAACCCCAAAATTGGACACACCTATCCTCTCCCCTACACACTGTAGAGACTGCCTGTTTCATTTACATGCAGTTTATAGAGAAATAGATGGTTTACTTCATGGGCGTCGTGGTTACCTCTTCTTTGTCTAGAATTTGTTTAGTTTAACGCTTACATTGTATCATACGTAATTCCATGTATCAATAATCCCTTTGGGGCAGTTAGGGCCGTAAAGTCTTCTTGAGAATCCACCTCAAATCCGGAACGCTCTATAGCTTGCTTAAAGGCACTAGAGTTAAAAATATCCGGTGCATCGATAAATTTCTGTTTGACCTCCAGTAAAGTCATACGTACGGAGAAACTGCGTGAACGTTGCTAAAATTCTGAGCATCTTTCAAAACCCAATCGGCGACAAATTGTTTTATACTCAAGTCGGTCTTTTCAAGCAAATAGCAAAACTGAAAATGGGAAACTCTTATATAAAATGAGTGATATATGGGTAGTTGTCACTTCTAAGATCCTGGAAGGTCAACATATGTTCTTCAATTATTCCAACATCTAAGAACAACAGACAAAAAGCTTGCTAAAGACTTGGGACAAGTTTTTTGTCTATTTTTCAATAGGTTTAACTTCAATTTGATCCGCAACAAATTCATTCTTCGCACTGTCGAATTTATAAGTGACATTAAAATCACACACATATGTGGTAGACCCGACCACAGCCCCCCCGAGGTTCAATTTTATTTTTTGATTCTCCAAATAATAAATATATACACCACCAAAAGCAAGGCTATCTTGCTTGTGATCCGGCACTGGATCAAACCCATAATTGAAGTTATATTCTTTTCCTTGTGCTTTAACTGAAATCGCTAACGTATCGTCACCCTTTTTAGCAACATGCGTTTCAAGCTGATCAGCAACAATCTCCTCATAGCTTTGGACTTTGAATTCGGATAGATCCTTGTCGCTAACGACATGAATATCATAATTGTCTAAGCCTGTTCCTCGCCCAGTCTGGATGATAATTACGGCTTCTTCTTTTCCGTCACCTGTAACATCCGTATAAAATACCTGCGGAGCAGTTCCAGTATCAACAGGTACATTCCAAACAAAATCTTTTTGGTTACCGTTAATATCTAGCTTTACCCCATCCGTTATTGAATAAAGTTTCACCTTTTCATTCTCCGAGGTTCCAATCTCTTTTGCATCAGTATCTTGTACCCGCTGTGTTGCTACTTGTTTACTCGGCGACTCGCTCGAATCTGGCGTCACCGTTGCAGGCTTATCTGGTCCACATCCTGAAAGTAAAATGACACTCAACAACATCACTACAGCAAGCTCTTTTTTCAACACCATAATCCCCTTTCATCTACCTAGCAGAAATTATATCAGAGCATATGAACCGATGAATGACATAATATTAACATTATTTACGAATAGAGTTAATATTATGTCATCTAATCACTAACAACAAAACGACAAAACAAAACCCATTTCACCTGAAATTTTTCATTACTTACTTAAAACCAAACAACGGTTGCAACCAGAATAGAATTTATACAACTACCGAAAGACAAAAAAAAGCCTCTGCAGCGCAGAGGCTTTTTTTTTATAAAGGAAGCGGGTGATGGGAATCGAACCCACGCTATCAGCTTGGAAGGCTGAAGTTCTACCATTGAACTACACCCGCGAAGGTCGTATCGGGACGACACGATTTGAACATGCGACCCCCTGGTCCCAAACCAGGTGCTCTACCAAGCTGAGCTACGTCCCGTTATGCTCTTCGATAATGAATTACTCTCTCCGAAGACAAGTAATAATATATCATGTTTAGATCACATTTGCAAGTTTTTTTATTAATTTAGACAAGTAGAAACGGCAATGCCGTCCTTTTTCAAAGACGGCACCCGTTTCAACGGAAATATAAGGAACATAGTATCAAGTGAAACTTATACTTTCTTATATTTTTACAAAAGGGAATCAATGTAGAGCTAATTCTCATTGATTCCCTTTTCAGACATTACATTGGTATATGTAATAACGTACGTAAATACATATTATTTTTGTTCAAAAGTTACTTCTGGAGTCGTCAATTTATCATAGAAATCTACAGACTTATCCTTATCTTTCGAAGACCGTATAGCCATAGCCGAACGCGGATGCTCGTCCAATGAACCCGTAATCATATAAGGAATGATGTAGCCCCACTCTTCCTTCTCACGTAGAGGAATCATTAAACGTTCAACGACATCTAGTACAGGACGAAGCTTATAAGGCGTATTCTTTAACTGCGAAACTAACAATTCCGTAGGACAGTTACCCGCCGCACGGCCCATACCGTATACGGATGCATCCAGCAGTTCAACACCAAGCTCAGAAGCCACGAGTGTATTAGAGAAAGCAAGCTGTAAATTGTTATGAGCATGGACACCTAGACGCTTATTTGGAAGATGAGTCTTAAACTTGTCCACTAAAAATTTGATATCATTGTGATCCAGACTTCCATAAGAATCAACAATATATACAACATCAACAACACTATCTTTGATCATTTCAAAAGCTTCAATTAATTCATTCTCCATAACATTAGACAGAGCCATAATATTCAATGTTGTCTCGTAGCCACGCTCATGGAATAGCTTCACAAGCTGTAGCGCTTTATCTACATCTTTAACGTAACAAGCTACCCGAATCAGATCAAGCATACTCTCCTCGCGATTCAGGATATCGCTCTCATCTACGCGCCCAATATCTACTAAAGCAGACAATTTAGTGTTCCCTTTTTGCGGAATCACTTTCCGTAGGAAATCATCATTCAGGAATCTCCAAGGACCCGCATTCTCAGCACCAGTCAGCAACTTAGGAGAGTTCTTATACCCAACTTCCATATAATCAACCCCGGCTTCATTTAGACCGGCATATAAATTTTGTACAAATTCAACACTGAAATCCCAGTTATTAACTAGACCTCCATCACGAATTGTACAATCAACAATTTTACTGTGGTTTACTTTCATCAATATTTTCTCCTTTCAGCCTTACAATATTAGTTCATCATACTTTAATGCAGATCGCGATGTAAAGCAATATAAAAACCACCGAATTATTCATCCAGTGGTTGTGTAAGCGGACAGGAACAATTAGAGGTTTCTTGGAGAGAACATCCCGAGCAGGCTGTTTCCCCCTTGTGCAGGCTTCGAACATTCTTAAGGATAATCCATAATACGAAGAACACGATTAATCCACCAAGAATCCAATTTATCATTATGATCTCTTCTTTCTCATGAATTTCCCTGCGACTACCCTAGCCCGACCAACCGTCCCCCCTGATAGATGATAAAAGCTACAATCCAAGCTGTTGCCGTCTGATATCCCACAGCAAAGAGTGTCCACTTCCATGAGTTCATTTCTCTCTTGATAGCCGCAAATGCAGCAATACAAGGCATATACAACAATGTGAATGTCATGAAAGCGTAGGCCTTCAGCGGAGTGAAATATAGCTGGAGCGAAGCCATAAGCTGTACTGAATCTTCTCCCACTTCACCTAGATTATTAAGAATACCCATAGTAGCTACAACAGCCTCTTTTGCCACGAATCCCGTAAGTAACGCAACCGATGATCTCCAATCTCCAAAGCCCAGCGGGGCAAACACGGGTGCAATGAAGTTTCCTACTGCTCCAAAAATACTATCACTCACATCGTCAACCTGACTCAACGAGAAGCTAAATGTTTGTCCAAACCATATAATAACGGATGCTGCAAAGATGACTGTACCGGCTTTTTTAATAAAACCTTTCCCACGGTCCCACATATGAATCGTCAGACCCTTAAGAGTAGGAATACGATAGGGTGGAAGTTCCATCACAAAAGGTTCAGCTTCTCCTTTAAAGATCGTTTTCCGAAGTAAAATACCAGAAAGTATAGCTACAACCATGCCGAGAATATAAAGCGAGAAAATGACTGTACTTTGTGAAGTTGCAAAGAAAGCCGCGGCAAATAAAGCATACACTGGTAGACGTGCTCCACAAGATATAAACGGTGTCAAAATGATCGTTAATCTTCTGTCTTTCTCATTCTCCAACGTTCTAGTTGCCATGATCGCTGGCACACTACATCCGATTCCCATAATCATAGGAATGAATGATTTGCCACTGAGTCCTATCTTTCTAAGTAATCGATCCATAATAAAAGCAGCCCTAGACATATACCCGCTATCCTCCAATATGGCTAGAAAGAAGAATAGAATCATAATCTGGGGTACGAATATAAGAATACTACCAAGACCGGCTATGATCCCACCAACGATGAGTGACTCTAGCCAATCTGCAGCCCCTGCTAGATGTAATAATGTAGTCGTCATATCCGCTAAAGTTACATTCATGAAGTGATCAATGAAATCAATGGTGAAGCTCCCAACAAATCCGAAAGTAATTGTAAACATCACATACATGACTAATAGAAATAAGGGAATAGCCAGAATGCGATTCGTTAGAATTTTGTCGATTTTGTCAGACACCGTTAACTCTCCCGAGATTCTCTTCTTTCTAACAGACCTACCGACAACCCTCGAAATATACTTATACCGCTGATCGGCAAAAATAGATTCTATATCATTGTCATATTCTTTCTCAAGCTGATCACGCAATGGTCTAATAACATCTATTGCATCATTACCTAGCCCGGTTTTGACAACTACTGTTTCATCCCCTTCCAATAATTTCACCGCGGCCCAGCGAAGAGGATAACGATGATTGCTCCACTTGTGTATCATGGCATCAACTACTAGACTTATACTTTCCTCAACCTTCTCTTCAAAAATAACTAGAGTAGGCAAACTTAGCGTCTCCGTGCTTGTGGCTACACTTTGAACCATTTGAAGCGCCTTCTCTATTAGTTCTCTTGCACCCATACCTTTGTTAGCTGATGTGGGGATGATCGGGACCCCGAGTTCTTTCTCTAATTTGCTGATTTCAATCTTATCACCCTTCGCTTCAAGCGAATCCATCATATTTAGTGCAATGACAACGGGGATACCCAGCTCAAGTAGCTGTGTTGTCAAATACAGATTTCTTTCAATATTCGTTGCATCTACAATATTAATGACTACATCAGGTTTCTCATCTAATATATAATCTCTTGCGATGATCTCTTCTAACGAGTACGGAGACAGAGAATAAATACCGGGAAGATCTACAATCTGAATATGTTCTTTAAATCTCCTGGCTTTTCCCTCTTTCTTCTCTACGGTTACTCCCGGCCAGTTCCCCACATGCTGCGTACTCCCCGTAACCTCATTGAACAGGGTTGTTTTTCCGCAATTTGGATTGCCTACAAGTGCGAATCTATAGGTCATGCACAATCCTCCTGTGATTCAGAATTAATAATGATTCTCAATGGTATGGCGTTTAAAGAGCTGCACATGTATGCAGCCCGTTGTGCTATAGTTTCTGAACCATAATTTGGTCTGCTTCTGCTTTACGAAAGGTTAACTCGTATCCTCTAATGTTCACTTCCATGGGGTCACCCATAGGGGCTACTTTTCGAACGATAACTTCTGTTCCCCTCGTCACCCCCATATCCATAAGTCGTCTTCTAACAGGTCCTTCCCCTTTAATAGCTAAGATGATAGCTTTATCTCCCGGTCTACAATCTTGTAATGTTACTTCCATCCTAATTCCTCCAATCATCTACACAACTACCCATAATTGCTGTGCAACACCTTTACTTAAGGCTAATCTAGAATCTTTTACACACACGATCAGATTTCCACCGTTCTCTGAAATGATTGTAATCTGTGTTCCTGGAAGCATCCCTAATCCCTCTAGAAATTTTCTAGTAGTCTCTTTACCTCTGCATTCTTTAATCGTTGCCGAACTTCCTATTGGGAGCATGGTCAATGGCATCATTTCAATCCTTTCTATCCTTTCTATACCTTTCAATCCTTTCTATCCCGTAAGCCTTATTCCTCACTGATATTGATAACCACTATCAGTGGTCTGATGTTATCAATGTAAGTCCATCTTCTAAATACTGTCAATTACAAATAAGCACTCTACTACAACCCAGAAAGTGACCCAAATTGCAATAAATCCTTATTCAGTAAGACCTCTGCAAAATCGAGTCTCGTTTAAGACACAAATATTTCATTTAATATCCTCATTTTCAACACAAAAAATTAACAAAAAGTTCACCAAAATACAAAAAAACCATGTTGTAGTTGGCACTAAGCCGCTTCAACATAGTTTATCTATTATTATAGTGATCCTTGCCGCACTACTTGACCCACTACTTTCCGATCTTCCATTGATCATGAATGTGTGTCATCTCGGATTCCTCTACCTTCTTACTCCCATATCGAACGTCATTATATAACGAAGTAACTTCCTGTGCGAATGACTCCTTCTTCAGATCGGTCCCGAGTTGATTAGCAACCTCATTAGGCGTCTGAGATGTAGAAAACGATAACCCACTCTTGACAGCTCTTCTAATCATATTCCGGTAATAGTATCTTATTTGATCACTTGCATTATCTGGAAGAGTATCTTTCTGACGAAAAATAGTACGACGACGTGTTGGAATCACTACTTTTTCAGCTTGGTCAACATAGGATGGCGCCTCTTCTTTCATCACAGAGGAAGCTACACCCCACAAATGTTCAAGTCTGCCCATCCATTTCCGAATTATTTTCCAAACAAATCTGCCTATAAAATAGGCTGCAATGGCGATCGCCACGATTGCGACGATCTGGATCAATACATTTAACCACTCTCCACCACCGCGAGAAGTTTCCTCTGACAGCATAGGTGGCAACTCTATAGGCCCTTGTTGCGGAGGATCGACATTCGTTGCTTCTCCAGATTTCAACCATCCAAGCAACCACTGTACAACTGAACGAAACAGCCAATAAAGTCCTTCAGCGAGCTGATTATACAAGGCCACTATAAATAATACCAATATAATGATCCACATCCAGATTCGATTAATCATCCTCAGTGGACGAAGGGCAGCGGATACCCAGATATCACTAATAGCTGCTGTCTGCAGTTGCCTAGATTGTAAGTTCAGCAAATAGGAACAGAGAATCAGTAATGTAGCTATGTACAATTCAACCTTCATTCCATCAGACAGGCTCGATCCAGCAAATAAGGAGATGACTACTGCCATAAATAGAGACACAAGCTGAACATTAACAGGCAAACGTTCAATCCAAGTCTTTACCGAACTACCCCGAAGTGAAGAAATCACGACTAAGGTAATAACGATCCAAGAGCTCCAGTCAGACTTAAGCCCTCCTATAGCGATAAATACGGCTAAACATATGGCTATGCTGCTGAGCCAAGAAGTCCCTCTTTTTTTAACCCATTGGAAACAGATCTTGCCCATCATACTACCAAGCCACATCAGACCTGCCACTACCCCAGCATTCATATCCTTAACATAAATAGATAATAACAATAATAGCGGATATACCACGGCTAGTTCTAGCAAGGCAAATAATCCAGAGTTAACGTAAATCATCAGTAGAGAACGCGTTCGTTGACGACGCATGCTGTTCCTCCTTGTATTGCCCGTATGCTCCATCTATCTCTATTGGCAAAATAGTGATGCTATGGCCGCGTGAACGTAAAAGCTCGATTCGCTCCTCCATCTGTGAAGAAACAAAAGCTGTGATCAGTAGATAATCCCATCTATCTTCGCAGTCCCGCTCCAATTCCTCCATTAAGTATTGTTCAAAAGGTTTCTTACATTTCATTTGTACTTCTGCCATAGCTTGGAGCAGGTCTTCTAGATGAGGCTGCCCACCCGCTGGTATCATTCTTATTGAATCGTAACTATCCTTCGTAGACTCCGTATGACCATTATGACCGAACCCCACCTTCATGCCTCGATCAGTAACCCAGACCGCTGCAGTAGCTGCATAAGAGAGTGCCCACTCGACCATTTCAGGATTGCTCACAACGTTCCACATATTCGGTGAGACTTGAACATTCACACAAATGAATACTTCGGGATCCGAACTGTAACCCTGTTTATATACCTGTAAAGCTCCAGATCGAGCACTTGCCTTCCAATGAATGCGATTCATAGGTTCCTGCCCTGTATATTCACGAGTCCCTGTAATTAAGAAGGGATCCTCAACGACAAAGCGGGATACTTCCAACTCTCCCTGCCATGTTCGATAGGAGGGTGGCAATTCATTTAGTTCAAGAAGAGACGGGTATACAATGAGCGACAAATGCACGGGTAAGAGTCGAGATGAGTTATAAATACCTAGTAGATCGCCTCCTGTCATCACTACGGTCTCTTGTGCATAAATGCCCCGCTGTAACGCCGTAACAGGATGACGTCGTGTTATTCTATAATAAGGTTTTAACGTAAACAGACTTCGATGATTCTGATATATATTCCCTTGACTAACTTCCCCCGTTTCCACAGACTGGAAACGAAAAGACGCAGGCAACATCGCTTCGAGCCGCAACCACAGTACAGGAATACTTTTAGAATTAGAAATTGTCTCCACCATTTCGAACGAATCACCTGCAAAGCAACGATCAAGACTCAAGACACGAGTATAGTTAATTTTACGCAATGCTGAAACACCAAAAATTAGCCCTTGTAGCACAGCAATGAGAACTGCCGACAGGCACAGCCACAACACCGCCATGCTATTTCACGCTGCTTTCCAATTGATCTTCACTAGGAACAGGAAGACCCTCTATAATTTCCATTAATAACTTTTCAGCCCGCCCAGCTTGCTGTTGGAGACGGTTACGGAATACTAGCCTATGACTCAGGACATAGGGTGCAAGCGCTTTAATATCATCCGGCAATACGTAGTCCCGGCCATAGATAGCAGCTCTAGCCTGTACCGCTCTTACCAGAGCCTGTGACCCTCGTGGGCTAACTCCAAGTACCAGATCATTATGCTGTCTGGTAGACTCGCAAAGGTTAACGATATAGCGCAGTAAATCTTCATGAATGTGAACAGTCTTATAAGATTCTTGCATATCCATAATCTGCTTGAGAGTCACCACAGGTTGAATGAAATTTGCAGTATCATCTTTGGCAGTGGTACGCCGTAGAATTTCAACACCTTCTTCTGTCGAAGGATACCCTAACTTCATCCTGATCATAAACCGATCCATCTGTGCCTCTGGCAGTGGAAATGTCCCTTGATTATCGATAGGGTTCTGAGTAGCAAGTACGATAAAAGGTCTACCTAATGGATGTGTCTTTCCATCTACACTTATTTGACGCTCCTCCATGCATTCAAGCAGACTGGATTGAGTTCTCGGTGTAGCCCGATTAATCTCATCTGCTAGTACTAAATTAGCAAATAAGGGGCCTGGACGAAAGTTAAACTCGCCTTCCTTTTGATTATAGAAATGTATCCCGGTTAAATCCGATGTCAGTAAGTCAGGCGTAAATTGGATACGTTGAAACGTACATCCCATAGAAGCCGATATCGTTTTCGCTAGAAGTGTCTTCCCGGTTCCTGGTACATCTTCTAAGAGCACATGCCCCGATGCAATAAGCGCCGTTAAGAGTAGCTCGATCTCATTTTCTTTACCCACAATAACACGACCAACATTGTGCTTGAGTTCGTTAGCTAACACTTGAATTTGCTTTACTTCCATTTTTACAACTCCCTAGGTAACCGATTAGATTCTCGGTTGCTCGTAGATTACTCTTATCCTACACTAGGGTCATTATATCATTCGACAGAGCACGATTTCAGCATGAGAAAGAGAAAAAGGTGATATTCCCATGAACAAGCGAAAGTATCACTTCTATCCATACAACTAAACCTTTGGAAGTGAGATGATAAACTCTGTCCCTTCCCCTGCTGTACTATTTACAGAAATAAATCCACCATGATTCTTGATGATTCGATAACTCACAGAGAGACCAAGCCCCGTACCACTAAGCTTTGTTGTAAAAAAGGGATCAAACAGTCTAGCCAGTGTGTTATGATCCATACCCTTGCCATTGTCAGAAATATGAATATAAGCGTTGTCGAGGTCTTCTTTCACTTCAAGATTAATAATTCCTATATGATAATGACCTAAATCACTAATAGCATCCAGAGCATTCTTAATTATGTTGAGTATCACTTGTTTAATTTGCTTCACGTCAACTGATATATTCAATGCAGATTGTCCCTCATGAAGGACGATTTCACACCCCTTCAAAAGGGCTTCACTTTCTGTTAACAATACAACTTCTTTCAATAAAGGTAAGACAGGAACGGTGATAGTCTGAGGGGCAGAGGGCTTAGAGGAGTTTAGAAATTCACATATGATGTCATTGGCCCGATCAATTTCCATTAGAATAATTCGTGCATATTCATCCTTACCCAATTGGAGTAAATGTGGGCGAAGTAACTGAATGAAACCTCGAATAGCTGTAAGTGGGTTGCGAATTTCATGAGCGATGGATGCTGAGATTTTGCCCAGCATAGCTAATTTATCATTCTGATATGCTGTCTGTTCAATTTGCTTATGATCGGATACATCCTTAGCACTAATTAAATAATCACCATCCATTTGATCTCCATAAGTGACTGTCAATAACCAATAGCGTCCATTCTCATCACTTAATTCATGGTATCTTTTTTTATAAATAATAGTCTCTTTATATATACGTAGAATCTTCCTTTTATTAAACCGACCCATCTGTGAGTGACGTATGATTTGCGTTAAACTGCACCCCCTAATTGAACTACGAGAAACGCCTAACAACCTAGCCATTTGTACATTGATAAAGGTCAACATTCCGTTCCTGTCAAAGAGAATAATCCCGCTGTCAAGATGCTCCAATATATTCTCATATTTATCTTTAACCAGCTGGGTCGTTTGAAGAACTTGAAAGGACTTTACTATTGTTTCCTGAATTTCACTCAACACGATTGTTCCTCCCCTATCTGGAATAAATGATTTATACTATGCACGTTCACCTCTGTCGGAATTGAATCCTCTCTGCTATTTTATTTTCTAGTCAATCATAGACATTGAGAATGATCAGCGTCAATCAGAGAAACTGTCGAAAAAGAAGGAAAAGTGAAAATAATCCATTTTTCTCAAAAAATAATAAAAAAACCTCTGCATTAGCAGAAGTTTTGATTGGTTATGTCATTATATTTTAACGAAAATTATGCCTTATGCTGTAATCGTAATCTTCTCTGGCTCATCACAGCTAATCTTTGTTTAAGCTCTCTTTCCCACTTCTCATCCTCGATCAGTTTAGCTACTGAGAGTAAATCCAGCGCCATATCAATCTGATTCTGAACAATGCTCGTAGGATCTTCCGTTTCTCGGTTTACCACATTCTCAAAGATGGTCTCTTCATCCTCCATGACATAGTCTTGGAAGTCCACTTCAAAAGCTCCATCTCCATGTGCATATTCTGCCAGAATTTCATATTCGTTCTCCACTTTATAATGAACCTCTACCCGGTGGCAGACCGGACAAAAAAGTAGGGGAACATTATGGACTTGAGTGCGGTAATGCTTTAACGTTCCTTTCGTACCAACCATACTCGCTCCACAGCAAAAACTCATTGTAGTTCACCCTCCTCTGATATCCACCGTTACTCCTAATTTAAATTATTCGCTATTGAAGCAGACAATTCCTTTTTCTTAGTACATTGTATGCTATATATCAACTGGATTTGTCCGACTAAAAACTATTTTTATGGAGTAGATGAAAAACCCCCTTTAACCAGCAACTTTTGCAGGCAAGGGGGATGATATTAGAATCAAAGAACAGTAAATTGATAATTAAAAACTATAGGTTCTTGTCACCTGGTTTCCAGTTCATTGCACACAGTCCACCTGATTGTAGAGCTTGAAGAACACGAATAGTTTCTTCTACACTACGACCTACATCGTTATGGTTAACGACTTGATATTTCAATTCACCTTCAGGATCGATAATGAATAGACCACGAAGTGCAATACCCTCTTCTTCAATAAGAATGCCGTAATCACTAGCGACCTTCTTCGTAATATCAGAAGCTAATGGAAAGTTAATATTACCTAGTCCATTATAATCTCTAGGAGTCGTTAGCCATGCTTTGTGGCTGTGAATAGAATCTGTGCTAGCACCCAATACTTCTGCATCTAATGATTTAAATTGATCATAAGCGTCACTTAGTGCTGTAATTTCAGTTGGGCATACAAATGTGAAGTCCAATGGATAAAAGAAAAGCACTAACCATTTCCCTTTATAATCGGACAAACTTACTTTACTGAAATCTTTACCATCACCTGTTACTGTCTCCATTGTAAAGTCTGGAGCTTGTCTACCTACTAAACGTTCTGCCATGCTTAATTCCTCCTCTAAAATATGTAAGAGAAGCATAAAGTTTCTCTTGTTAGATGTAGTTAAGAATCACACGTGGATTCTACTTTTCAAATGTTATCATCCAGTGAATTCAAAGTCAAGATTATATCCATTATTTTTTTATAATTATTATAATTAAGCTATTTTTTCATTGCTGCAACGATTAGATCGCCCATTTGGCCTGTTCCGATAGCTTTGCTCTTATCCACCGCAATATCGCTCGTCCGATGACCTGCATTTAATACTTCAGCTACAGCCGCTTCAATCGAATCTGCTGCATCACTATATCCAAAGGTTAGACGGAACATAAGTGCGACTGACAATATTGTCGCAATCGGGTTAGCTAATTCTTGGCCCGCGATATCAGGTGCAGAACCATGTACCGGTTCGTATAATCCGTAGCTACCTTCACCCATAGATGCCGATGACAACATGCCAATAGAACCTGTTAGCATAGCCGCTTCATCACTTAGAATATCACCGAACATATTCTCAGTTACGATAACATCAAAACTTGCTGGACGGCGTAGTAACTGCATAGCACAGTTATCTACAAGAATGTGCTCTAGCTCAACATCTGGATATTCAGGTGCAACACGGTTCACTACTTCGCGCCATAGACGAGAGGTTTCAAGAACGTTTGCTTTATCTACGGATGCTAACTTCTTACGACGTTTTTGTGCGATTTCAAAAGCCTGGCGAACAATACGCTCTATTTCCATAACATTGTATGCGCATGTATCTACCGCTTCTTCCCCATGTTCGCTTTCGCGTCTGAATTTCTCACCGAAATAAATACCACCTGTCAATTCACGTACAACCATCAGGTCTGTACCTTCAAGCACTTCTGGTTTCAATGTCGAAGCATCTTTCAAACAATCAAACACGACAGCTGGACGAAGGTTAGAGAAAAGTCCAAGCTCTTTACGAATACCAAGCAATCCTGTCTCTGGGCGAAGTTCTTTAGAGTTATTGTCCCATTTAGGTCCACCCACCGCCCCTAGAAGAACAGCATCAGCCTTCTTACAAATATCAAGTGTATCTTGTGGCAATGGTGTTCCTCTCTCATCAATGGCAATTCCACCGAATAATGCATGCTCTGTTTCAAAAGAATAACCAAATAATTCCTCAGAACGTTTCAATACTTTTTCTGCTTCTGCAACAACCTCTGGCCCAATACCGTCTCCTGAAATGATCGCTATCTTCTTAACTACTGACATCATCATCGCTCCTTGTCTATTTAACTACACGAATTGAATTCACTTCTTATTATTGTTACATACTTACAATGTATTGACAAAGATATAGAATCTATGAGATTGATAGTTTTAACCTATAAGAGCAATACAAAAGTACCATGCCTAGGGTGAAAAACAACCTATTCCTATATACCCTATGTCATTTGCGGTCCATTAGCATCTCCGTTACAATGATACAGTAGAGTCTAAGAAACCGCATTCACTATCCATAATAAGGAGTTGAACGATTTGCAATATACATCTCTTGGTAAATCAGGTATGAAAGTAAGTAAGCTCTGTCTTGGAACCATGAATTTTGGTCCTCATACAGATGAAAAAGAAGCATTCCGTATGATGGATGCTGCACTAGACGCTGGTATTAATTTCTTTGACACCGCTGATGTTTATGGTTGGGGGGAGAATTCAGGACTAACAGAAGAAATTATTGGCCGTTGGTTCAAACAAGGAGGTGGTCGCCGTGAAAAGGTCGTCCTCGCTACTAAAGTATATGGTTCTATGAGTGACCCTTTGGATGGCCCCAATGATGAGGCAGGATTATCTGCCTACAAGATTCGTCGTCATCTTGAAGGTTCGCTCCGCCGACTTCAAACGGATCATATCGAATTATATCAAATGCATCATGTCGACCGTAGCGTGTCATGGGATGAGCTATGGGGAGCATTCGAGCTTGCTGTAAACCAAGGAAAAATTGGCTATGTTGGTTCAAGTAATTTTGCAGGATGGGATATTGCCGTTGCTCAGGGTGAAGCCAAGAGTCGTCGCTTCCTAGGACTCGTTGCAGAACAACATAAATACAGCTTAACTTGTCGCCTTCCTGAACTTGAGGTTCTACCTGCAGCACAAAGTCTTGGTCTGGGCATTATTCCTTGGAGCCCACTTGACGGTGGATTGCTTGGACGCAATGCATTAATGAAACTGCAGAACACTCGCAGCGGTGGTGACAATAAACGTATTGAACAATATCGCACACAGCTTGAAGCATTTGCTGAGTTATGTAATGAACTTGGAGAGCCACAAGACAATGTTGCATTAGCATGGCTGTTACATAATCCAGCAGTAACGGCCCCAATTACTGGACCACGTACGCTTGAACAGCTTGAAAGCTCATTACACTGCCTCAATATTCATCTCGATGAATCCGTTATGAAGCGTCTAGATGAAATATTCCCTGGTCCTGGTGGGGCTGCACCTAAGGCTTACGCTTGGTAAAAATGAATAACAAATAAGACAGACGCAGCATGATTAGGTCATGCTGCGTCTGTCTTATTCTTCTTGGATCACGAAAAGTCAATTACAATGTGTTCCGCTTCTCGATCAATTTATTTACAGCATCCACGTAAGCACGTGCACTAGCTTCGAGAATATCAGTGCTTAATCCACGTCCCTGTGCTGCAATATCATTCTGCGCCAGAACAACGTGTACTTCGCCCAGTGCATCTTTACCTTGTGAAACGGATTTAATTGAATAATCCTCAAGTCTCACTTCTTCTTGGGTAGCTTTATCTATAGCATTGTAGATTGCATCTACCGATCCATTTCCTTCAGCTTCCTCAATAATGACTTGATTCTCTTCTTTTAAGATGTGTACTTTAGCTGTGGGTACAGATTCATTACCATAAGTAACATATATCGTCTCCAACTTAAATACTTCCGGTGTATCAATCAATCTCTCTTCCAATAGAGCAAGAAGATCGTCATCAGATACTTCCTTCTTCTTATCCGCAAGTTCTTTGAACTTAGCAAAAGCATTATTTAATTGCTGGTCCTCTAACTTATACCCGAGTTCGTCCAATTTCTCACGGAATGCATGCCGTCCCGAATGCTTACCAAGAACAAGTTTACTTTCCTTAAGGCCAATGGATTCAGGTGTCATAATCTCATACGTTGTCTTTTCCTTCAACATACCATCCTGATGAATGCCCGACTCATGGGCAAATGCGTTAGCGCCGACAATAGCTTTATTACCTGGAACAACCATCCCTGTTAGCTTACTAACAAGTCTACTTGTACGAGCAATTTCAGACAATTTCAAGGATGTCGTTGCATTGAAAAATTCCTGACGCGTTGCTAAAGCCATAGCTACTTCTTCAATCGCAGTATTTCCGGCTCGCTCACCAATGCCATTAATGGTACCTTCAATCTGATCGGCCCCATTCTGAATAGCTGCAAGCGTATTCGCCGTGGCCATACCTAAATCATTATGGCAATGAGCGCTTAGCTGTATTTTCTCAACGTCAGGTACATTTTCCTTAACATACTTGAATATGGCCCCATACTCAGCTGGATTCAGATATCCTACTGTATCCGGAATATTAACAACAGAAGCGCCTTCTCTTATAGCCATCCCTACCATTTCAGCTACAAAATCAAGCTCGGTACGTCCTGCGTCCTCTAGTGAAAACTCCACCTTAGAGAAATACTTCTTCGCATAACGGATTGAAGATTGTGCAGTCTCAAGTACCTGTTTCTTATCCATTCGTAACTTATGCTTGCGATGAATTGGAGAAGTCGCCAGAAAGATGTGAATACATGGATCTTGGGCTCCTTGCAATGCTTGGCGAACAGCCTCAATATCTGTTTCACGAGATCTTGAGAGACCAATCACGGTCACATCCTTGACAGCCTTTGCTACAGCATTAACCGCTGCTAAATCGCCAGGCGAAGCCGCTGGAAAACCAGCTTCCATTCGATCAATGCCTAGTTTTTCAAGTTGGTATGCAATCTCTACCTTTTCACGGGTATTTAAGTTCACGCCCGGAGATTGTTCTCCATCTCTCAGCGTAGTGTCAAAAACATATATTTTGCGCACTACTGGCACCTCCTACAAATAATAATATGTCCATAGAAACTTCCAATGCGGCTCACGCATGTGCACGGCCGCATTGGATTAAGGTTATACTGCTTTAACCCTCCAACGCCTTAAAGTATAGGCTTGGCAATAAGAAGGTAGCATGTTGTGGATTATAGATTTTAATTAAACGAACTCAGCAATGATCAATATTACTTCTTATCAATCCAATGCATCATTTCACGTAGTTGTGCTCCCACAACTTCGATAGGGTGATTAGCTTCATTACGACGAGTTGCTGTCATGAAAGCATTGTTAGATTGGTTCTCAAGGATAAAGTCACGTGCGAATTTACCTTCTTGAATATCTGTCAATACAGCTTTCATTGCTTTCTTCGTTTCATCTGTCACTACACGTGGACCTGTAACATAGTCACCGTACTCTGCAGTGTTAGAAATTGAATCACGCATGTTAGCCATTCCGCCTTCATAGATCATATCAACGATAAGTTTCATTTCATGCAAACATTCGAAGTATGCCATTTCAGGTGCATATCCAGCTTCTGTCAAAGTTTCGAAACCTGCTTTAATTAGAGCCGTTACACCACCACATAGTACAGCTTGTTCACCGAACAAATCTGTTTCTGTTTCTTCACGGAAAGAAGTTTCAATAACTCCAGCGCGTGTACAACCGATACCTTTAGCATAAGCGAGACCGATTTCTTTGGCATTACCTGTTGCATCTTGTTCAATTGCGATCAATCCAGGAACTCCAAAACCTTCTACATAAGTACGACGAACCATGTGTCCTGGTGATTTAGGAGCGATTAGAAGTACATCAGTACCCTTAGGTGCAGTGATTTGTCCGAAGTGGATATTGAAGCCGTGTGAGAACATCAATGCTGCGCCTTCTTTAAGGTTCGGTTCAATATCATTGCGATATACAGATGCTTGAGTTTCATCAGGCATAAGGATTTGTACAACATCAGCACGACGAGTTGCTTCAGCTACTGAAAGAACTTCAAAACCATCATTTTTAGCCTTTTCGAATGATTTACCTTCACGTAGACCAATAACAACACTCAATCCACTATCTCGTAGGTTTTGTGCTTGTGCATGACCTTGGCTACCGTAACCGATAACCGCCACTGTTTTGCCTTTCAATACGCTAAGCTCTGCATCTTTTTCATAATAAGTTGTAACTGCCATTTTATAAGTCCTCCTTTAATTTTTAAAAAACCCTTCATAAAGAGCGGGTGGTTCAAAGGTTCATAACCTTCTTACTTATGAGCCTCTCAAGCCCCCGCTCTTTATGCGGGGATTACATATTTATTTCAGCACCTTCATTAAACATTACCACGAATCATAGCAGTAACTCCGGTGCGTGACAACTCACGAATACCGTAAGGCTTCAACAATTCAATCATCGCGTCAATTTTAATCGTATCTCCAACCACTTGTACCATCATACTATCACTACCAATATCCACTACAGATGCACGGAACGTTTCAACTACACCCATAATTTCTGGACGTTCTGATGTTTCTGATTTTACTTTGATCAAGGCTAGCTCACGAGCTACCATTGGTTTAGAGCCCAGATTAATAACCTTAATGACGTCAATCAGTTTGTAGAGCTGTTTCTCAATCTGTTCTAGTGTTGTGTCATCACCAATTGTGACAATGACCATACGTGATAGTCCAACTTCTTCAGATTGACCTACTGTAATACTTTCAATGTTGAATCCTCTGCGGCCAAACAATCCAGAAACTCGTTGTAACACACCTGGTTGATCATTTACAAGGACAGCAATCGTATGTCTCATACTACTCATACTGATTCATCTCCCATCAACATTTGATCAATAGTCGAGCCCTGCGCAACCATTGGGTAGACATTCTCATACTTCTCTACTATAAATTCCACCACAACCGGCCCCGGAGTATCAAGAGCCTCCTGCCATACCTTACGTGCTTCTTCTTTATTGCTTGCTCGAAGTCCCTTCACGCCATAAGCTTCAGCCAGTTTCACGAAGTCTGGGCTTCCAGCAAGATCGATGTGACTGTAACGAGTATCGTAAATAAGTTCTTGCCATTGGCGTACCATTCCAAGCACCTGATTATTAATAATTACGATTTTTACAGGAATATTGTTAATCGCACATATCGCTAATTCTTGGGAACACATTTGAATGCCCCCATCTCCATTGATGGAGATAACCAGACGTTCCGGCTCTGCCATCTGAGCACCTATTGCAGAAGGAAGACCAAAGCCCATAGTTCCTAGTCCGCCAGATGTAATCCATGATCTTGGTTTATTGAACTTATAGTATTGGGCCGCCCACATTTGATGTTGTCCAACATCCGTGGTAACAATCGCTTCACCTTTGGTAGTTTCATTAAGCATCTCAATAACCCACTGTGGTTTCAATACTTCTTCAGAATCTTTATATCTAAAAGGTTGCTCAAGTTTCCATTGTTTAACTTGCGCTCTCCAAGCATCTGCTTTGTCTGTACGCTTCACATCACTATTGATCATCTCTAGTGTCGTCTTCACATCGCCTACGATGGGAATATCTGTCGGGACATTCTTGCCTATTTCAGCAGGATCAATGTCAATATGGACAATCTTGGCTAACGGTGCGAATCCATTCAATTTCCCTGTCACACGGTCATCGAAGCGCGCTCCAATATTGATCAACAGATCACATTGCTGTATAGCGTGATTCGAACCATACGTTCCATGCATTCCGGGCATTCCTGTCCATAACTCATGTCCACTTGGGAATGCTCCAAGTCCCAGTAGTGTAGTCGTAATTGGAATTTCAGTTTTGGTAACGAACTCGTGAAGAGCTTCATGTGCTCCTGAGTATATAACTCCGCCACCTGCAAGAATAAATGGACGCTCTGCTTGCTCGATAGCTGCAACTAGCTTATCCAACTGTAATTTATTAGGTACTGTCCGTGGGTTGTATCCTCGAAGATTGATGGACTCACCTGGTTGGAATAATGTTTTGGCTGCAGATACATCTTTCGGAATATCGATTAGCACAGGTCCTTTACGGCCGGTTGATGCGATATGAAAGGCTTCATGAATGATTCTTGGTAAATCCTCAACGTCTCTTACCAAGTAGCTGTGTTTCGTGATCGGCATGGTAATACCTGTAATATCTGCCTCTTGGAATGCATCTGTCCCAATTAGGGTTGTCGCAACGTTACCTGTGATCACTACCATAGGTACGGAGTCCATATATGCAGTAGCAATACCAGTCACTAAATTCGTTGCCCCAGGTCCAGAAGTAGCTATACATACGCCAACTTTTCCACTTGCTCGTGCATATCCATCCGCAGCATGGATGGCCCCTTGTTCATGTCGGGTCAGTACATGCTTGAAATCATCAAATCCATACATCGCGTCATAAATATAAAGTACGGCGCCACCAGGATAACCAAAGACACATTCAACACCTTCAAGTAAAAGACTACGTAACAATATCTCCGAGCCACTAATGACTTCCGGTTTCATCCATTTTTCTCGTAATTGTTCTGTAGACTGTTTTTCTGGAATTTGCTCACTCATTAGTCATCCCCCTCTCAAGATTACAACCATGTATCATGTACTTAAAACAAAAAAACCTTCCATCCTCCACAACAGACTTCTCTCTGTGTGAGGGACGAAAGGTTGTCGCTTCCGTGGTACCACCCATTTTTGCTCTGTATTTCGCAATACAAAGCCTTATCAGGTATAACTTCTTATACCTAAGGTCTGTAACGGGGACCAATCGATTCTCCCTAATAAACATGATTGCCTTTCAGGAGAACAGCTCCGAGGTGAGCTCGTATAAAAGGGATTTTGGTGGAGGTTGCAGCAAATCCTCACACTCTCTGAACAAAAGAGCCCTTTAAACTTCTTCCTCTTCATTGCCGATGCATATATTCTCGTTAAAATGTTACAAACATTATATGATTCATCGACCACTATAGTCAATACCCATATTTTTAATAAAAAATAAACTCACTCTAATATGCTTCGTTTCTGCTGAAATATTAGCACACAGTTTACCTTTTCATACATATGATGGATTGAATTTATCTGCAGGTGAGAGTTCAAAAAGTCGTTTGTTTAAGAAAGGAGGAACAACGGTATGATCCGCTATCGAAGACCTAAACAGGATGATGCTGTCATTATGCATTTAATTGAAACAGAGCTTGTCCCTCTATCAAGTATGACTCCCAAACAACTTGATGAGACAAAAAAAGAACTACCAAAAAGATTGAGTCAAGGTGTCACTTTAGTGGCCTCCCCTTACTATGAAGCAGATGCCTTAGGTTTCGTCCATTTCATGTTACATGGCGATTTATTATACATTGATATGTTGGCCGTTGCACCCGCCGCGAAGCGTAAACGTTGGGGAAATTTACTTATGGTTCATGCAGAACGCTTTGCGAATTCCCGCGGATGCAAACGATCCAAACTAATGGTGGATACAGTTAATTCAAGCGGGCTCGCCTTTTATTCTAAGTTAGGCTATTCTACAATCCGCCTACACAGCAGTAGTCAATCCTATGAACTCGAGAAATTCCTGTAAT
The DNA here is from genome assembly GCF_050433705.1 of Paenibacillus sp. DS2015. NCBI lineage: Bacteria > Bacillati > Bacillota > Bacilli > Caryophanales > Paenibacillaceae > Paenibacillus > Paenibacillus sp. DS2015. The sequence goes on from NZ_JBNPWS010000004.1 coordinate 188,175, forward strand.
CATTCATTTAGAAGAAAAACGGATTATGTCCTCCGCTATTATACCCTGCGTATCCACCATATCCCGGCCCTGGTCCTACTGGTCCTATTGGTCCTGGCCCTGCATAAGGAGCACCATATCCATATCCATAACCAGCACCAACAAACGGCGCTGTACCGACTGCTAATAAATCGAATAAGACTAGTGGGATGATTGCTTTAGTCTGTACCTTCTTTCCAACGCTTCGCTGCAGAATAAGACGATTCCCCGATATACGCACCAACCTACCCGTAACCATGCTACCATTTTTCCTAGTGGCCACAATATTTTTCCCTAACCATTTCTGCGCTTCTGCCTTACTCACATGACCTTTCATGTAATCCCTCCTCTCGTCCGTTTCATCACAGTCTATTCCAGTAAATCTTGAACCGCTTGTTCCATAGCCCTTAAGTAGCCGAACTACACAAATATGATTTATAGATTCAAATGATCATTCACACAAAAAAAACCACATCCCTTGATAGGAATGTAGCTTAAAAACTATAAATATATTTATTCTTTTCTACATTGCAATCTTTATCGTTTGCCCGGATCGTAAGGTTCACCTAACGCAGACGGAGCAGAGGATCTTCCTACTGCTGCAACAAGCACAATAATAGTTAACACATACGGTAGCATGTAGATAAACTCTTGTGGAACATTTTGAGACCATTCGAACAGACGAACATAATTGCCGATCGCCTGAGAAAATCCAAAAAATACAGCCGCACCGAAAGCACCTATGGGATTCCATTTCCCAAAAATAACGGCGGCTATGGCAATAAACCCTTGACCCGAAATCGTATTATGGGTAAAGACACTTGTCGTCGTTAACGTTACTGTCGCCCCACCTAAAGCCGCTAATGCACCGCTCATCATAACGCCGATATAACGCATCCGATTCACCTTAACTCCTACAGTATCTGCAGCACTTGGGTGCTCACCTACTGCACGCAAACGCATACCGAACGGGGTTTTGAATAGTACGTAATAAGAAATGATTACAACTGCAACCGCAATATAAGTCGTTGGATAATGATGAAAGAAAATTTCACCAATTAATGGTATTTTAGACAGTCCAAAGAAATCTGTTTTAACAAATACTTCCGTCAGACGCGTTGTCTCTCCCTCGCCGTTGAACAGAAGTCTAACCATGTAGAGAGTACTCCCTGCGGCTAGAAAGTTAATAACTACCCCACTGACTACTTGATTAGCTTTGAATGTTATAGACGCTACTGCATGGATTAGAGAAGCAATAATCCCTAAGACTATAGCTGCTAACAGACCAATATAGGGAGAGGCGGGACCCATGCCTGCCCCTTCAGCATAATAAGTGGCTACAGCGGCCGCAAAAGCCCCAAAGGTCATTAATCCCTCGATTCCGATATTAACAACACCGGAACGTTCCGAGAAAACCCCTCCCATAGACGCAAAGATAAGCGCAGTCGAGAAAACGAGTGCCGTGTTGATCAATTGGCCGAGCGTTGTTATCCAATCCATTTACAACACCTTCTCTTTCTTGCGTTTGAGATAGATAGGTTTAAGTACCCAGCGCACAATACCTTGTGCGGCAATAAAGAATATGATGGAACCTATCACAATTCGGATAAGCTCTGGAGGTACATCCGCACCGAAACTCATGCCGTCAGAACCATAAGTTAATGTTCCAAACAAACCAGCTCCGAGTAATATACCGAAGGGATGACTCATCCCAATTAGAGATACCGCTATTCCATCAAATCCAACTCCTGGACTTCCTGACATAATGGTTTGGTAATGGAAAACTCCCAAGACCTGAAACGCTCCTCCAAGACCTGCAAAAACACCACTAACAAACATAGCTTTGACAATATTTCCACTTACATTCATCCCTGCATATTCTGCAGCATGTGGATTCTGTCCAACCGCTCTAAGCTCAAAACCTTGTTTACTCTTCCACATATACACATAAAAGAATACTGCAGCTAATACTGCAATCCCTGTTCCCAAGTGCATACGAGCATCACTAAACATGACGGACAGCCAATCCATAGAAATAGATGCTGTAGGTTGAATCTCCATCGATCTTTGTTGACCTTTAAGGAGCATGAAATTATTTACCATATAATTTCCTAAATACAACGCTGTCCAGTTTAACATAATGCAGACTATAACCTCATTCACACCACGCTTGGCCTTTAAATAACCAGCAATGCCTGCCCATAATCCTCCACATATACCCCCTACGATGATAGCAAGCGGAGCATGAATTAGGGTTGGAAGACCTGTAACTTTAATGCCGACAAAAGAAGCAGCAGTCATTCCTATGATATATTGACCCTCTGCACCAATATTGAATAGACCTGCACGAGCAGCAAAACCAACGGCAAGACCTGTCATAACTAGCGGTGTAATCTCACGAATGGTCTCTCCAAAATCATAGCTACTTCCAAAAACAGATGATAACAATGAACTATAAGCTACGATGGGATCATAACCACCCAATAGCATAATTAGAGCACCGACAATAAGGCCAAATATTACAGCAACAATAGGAATAATCAGGCTATCTAAGGTGAAAATTTTGAGTATTTTATTCATATCCCTTACCTCCTGACGCCGTGCTACCAGACATCATTAAACCTAGTTGCTGATCATTGGTTTCTTCAGGAAATACTTCTCCGACAATTCGACCTTCATAGATCACTAATATTCGATCCGATACATTCATAATTTCATCTAGTTCAAAAGATATGAGCAGTACAGCTTTACCTTGATCACGTTGAGATATGAGTTGTTGCTGTACAAATTCAATAGCACCTACGTCCAAGCCACGCGTAGGCTGAGCAGCAATAAGCAATTCTGGATTCTTATCTATTTCCCGGGCTATAATCGCTTTTTGTTGATTCCCTCCAGATAAGGACCTAGCTTTTGTTTCCGTACTAGGTGTTCTTACATCAAACCGTTTAATCAAACGTTCAGCCTGTTCTGTAATCGCATGCTGATTTAGAAAACCGCTTTTATTGTAAGGGGCCTTATAATAAGTTTCTAGCACCATATTGTCGCCCACAGAAAAATCAAGGACGAGTCCATGTTTATGTCGGTCTTCAGGAATATGTGAGACACCACTCTCAGTAATCTGACGCGGCTTCCAATTCGTAATGTCAGTGTCCATCATTGTGACTGTTCCACTGTCTACTTTTCTGAGTCCTGTTAAGGCTTCAATTAATTCGCTTTGACCATTGCCATCAACACCAGCAATACCCAATATTTCTCCTGCCTTGACTTCCATAGTAAGACCATTTAGAACAGAAAGGTTATCTTTGCTCTTCATCTTCAAATCTTGCACTCTAAGTACAGCTTCACCAGGAGAAGCAGGCTTCTTGTCTACCTTAAATGAAACACTACGGCCGACCATCATTTCCGCAAGTGTGTTAGGATTTGTATCCTCAGTCTTTACTGAATTGATCACCTTGCCGCGTCGGATAATAGTCACTGTATCAGAGATCTGCATAATCTCTTTCAACTTATGAGTAATCAGAATAATTGATTTACCCTCTTCTACCAAACGTCTCATAATGTTCATTAATTCAGTAATTTCCTGTGGTGTTAATACAGCAGTAGGCTCATCAAAAATGAGAATGTCTGCACCCCGATAAAGCGTCTTTAATATTTCTACACGTTGTTGCATACCTACAGAAATATCTTGAATCTTTGCGTTCGGATTCACTTTCAACCCGTACTGATCCGAGAGACTTTTAATCTTGGCCACTGCTGTTTTATAATCAACATGGATGCCAAGCTTCTTTGGCTCTTTACCAAGAATAATATTCTCAGTGACTGTGAAGGGTTGTACTAGCTTGAAATGCTGATGCACCATCCCAATTCCTAAAGTAATTGCCTTATTGGGACTATCAATAACTACAGTCTCACCATTTAGTTCAATAGTACCTTCATCAGGCTGGTACAGTCCAAACAAAATATTCATTAATGTGGACTTACCTGCACCATTTTCTCCTAGGAGAGCGTGGATCTCTCCCTTTTGCAACTTTAAGCTAATGGAGTCGTTGGCAATGATGCCTGGAAAGCGTTTTGTAATTTGCTTTAACTCAACGACAGGGGTTGCTGCATCCATGAGATCACCCTTATTCCTTATTTTCATTTATCGGCTGACACGTAAGAACAAGGCCAGTCATAACAACCAGCCTTGTCCTGAAATACTATTAGAGCTCTACAGTAAAGCTTCAAATCAAGATGATTTAATGCTTATTTTTTTTCTTCTTCTTCTCCATCAGGTACAATAATTTCACCGCTAACAATCTTAGCTTTATATTCTTCTACTTTAGCTAGGATATCAGCAGGAACATTCTTCGATGATGTATCTGCAATACCTACACCATCGTCTTTAAGAGTAAGTGTTTCAATACCACCTTTAAATGTACCATCAATGACTTCTTGAGATACTTTCTTCACCGCTTGGTCTACACGTTTAACCATAGATGTTAATGTAACTTCATCACCAAACTCTATGGATTGGTCTTTATCTACACCAATAACCCATACTTTTTCTCCTGCTTTAACACGCGCAGTAGCTTCGTTAAATACACCCGTACCTGTTGCTCCAGCAGCGTGGAAAATAATATCTACACCATCATTATACATGGTTGCAGCTGCAGCTTTACCTTGATCAGGCTTATCAAAAGCACCTGTATAGTTAATGGTCACTTTAGCATCTGGATTAACAGCTTTTACGCCAGCTTCGAATCCAGCCGCGAAACGAACTATTACCGGAATCTTTGATCCGCCAACGAAACCAATTTTGTCAGAGGTAGTCATTAAACCTGCAACAACACCAACTAAGAAGGATCCTTCATGTTCAGCAAAAGTAACAGATTTCACGTTAGGTGCATCAACAACACCATCAATAATGGCAAGTTTAGCATCCGGGTTCTTATCAGCTACTTCTTTCACTGCATCACCAAGGTCAAATCCAATTCCCCAAGTAAGATCATATGAATCCTTAACAAATTTGTTAAGGTTTGGGATATAATTGTCAGGTGATTTACTTTGTAGATATTGTACTTCTGCTGTACCTTCTGTCTTCAAAGCTTGAAGAGCTTCCCACGCAGATTGGTTGAACGATTTGTCGTTCACTCCACCTACGTCTGTTACCATTCCTAGTTTAACAACTTTTGTGGTCTCTCCAGTCGTTCCACTGCCCTCTGTTGTTGTCTTTTCTTCATTCTTACCACAGCCAGCAAGAACTACTGACAATGCTAATACCATGACCAGTGATAAATTAAATAATTTTTTCATCATTATTCCCCCTTAAGAATTGAGTCCTTAGTATACAACATTCTTATCAACATGAAAATTATACAATTTACTACCCATAAAATCTAGTCTAAACGTAAATTAATATAACATATTTTTTAACTAAACTCACCTTGTAAGCGCTTAATTGTCCACAAGGTAACATTTGTCGTTAATTTCGCGTTACTAAAATTGACATCGTATGCTGGTTTTGGAATGTTTTATTCTTCTCAGTAAAAAAACCGCCGATTATGGCGGTTTTTAGAATTATATAATTACGCGTTAATTTTTTCTTTAGCTGCTGAAGCAATAGAGTTGAAAGCAGGAAGATCATGTACTGCCAAATCAGCAAGCATCTTACGGTTAACGTCGATACCAGCCAATTTCAAACCATGCATCATTTTGCTATAAGACAAGCCATTCAAACGAGCTGCCGCATTGATACGAACGATCCATAATCTACGGAAGTTACGTTTGTTCTGACGACGGTCACGGTATGCGTATACCAATGATTTCATCACTTGTTCATTTGCTGTTTTAAAAATACGGTGTTTGGATCCAAAATAACCTTTAGCGAGTTTCAATACTTTCTTATGTCTACGACGAACTACAAATCCGCCTTTTACTCTTGCCATATTCGTAAACCTCCCAATAAGTGTTGTTAATTATTTTAAGTTAGATAAACCTTGTTTCAAACGTTTTACATCTCCTGGAGCCATGACTGGGTTTGTACCAAGTACACGTTTTTGACGTTTGGATTTATGAGACAAAAGATGGTTTTTGAAAGCTTTGTAACGCATTACTTTACCAGTTCCGGTAATCTTGAAGCGACCTTTAAGGCTGCTATGTGTTTTCATTTTAGGCATTATATTTCCTCCTCGGGATTATTGTGGCTTAGAAGCCAAAATCATAATCATGCTGCGACCCTCGAGCTTAGGAAAACGCTCAACTACGGAATACTCAGCAACTTCTTCCTTCACACGTTCCAGAATTTTCTGGCCTATGCTTGCATGTGCAATTTCGCGACCACGGAATCTCACAGAGCATTTCACTTTGTCGCCTTCTTTTAAGAATTTAACAACATTGCGTAGCTTAGTTTGATAATCGTGTTCATCAATGTTAGCTCTGAACCATACTTCTTTGATATCCACAATTTTCTGGTTCTTACGAGCTTCTTTCTCTTTCTTCTGTTGTTCATAGCGGAACTTACCGTAATCCATGATACGACATACCGGCGGTTTAGCCTGAGGCGCCATATTCACCAAATCGAGATTAAGATCCGTTGCCATCTGCAGTGCTTCACGTATCGGTGTAATACCGATTTGTTCTCCTTCTGCGCCTACCAAGCGGACCTCTTTGGCCCGAATTTCGTCATTGATCATATGTTCCTTACTGATAACCGTCCACCTCCAGATTCTTTCTTCATCTATAGTTTATTGTGAAAACAAAATAAAGGGATGCTGGTTCAATCTACCAGCATCCCATATTGATCAATAGTTCATGAAATATTACATTCATAAATCATTGGATCAAATACCAGCCGATGTTAATCGGTCAGGTGAGAAGCCGGTGCTTCTGCTTAAATCCAAATATTCTTTTAACGTACTGAAATAATATATCACACAGCCTATTGATTGTCAATTCTTTTCTCAATAAAGTTTTAAACTTGTTTGCTTTGAACCTCTTCTAATCTTACCACGCGCGTATGCTCCGTATGGCTCCATTGTTTGTTGTTCTGTGTGAAGAAGGCGTAGAACGTGATTGGATACCAAGATAACAAATATATTGGGAACAGGATTAGATAAGCATACACCTTCTTGAAGGTAATCTTTTCTAGAGCCATGGCCGCCAAGAACGTAAGAACATTAGCTCCCACTGCTACAAAACTTAACCATAAAGGTAAATACCCGTATAGATTAGCAATGTTAGGTCCATTAAACAAAACTGCGTCTACACCCATAATTGCTGTCATAAGGAACGTTAGCAACACGATGTATACATTTACGCCGTAAAGCGCTAAGTCAAACTTAACAAGGCTCCGTTCTTTAATACTTTGCCATAGTAACGGAAAGAAATATCGACGTGCCACGGTAAAGTGACCTTGCATCCAACGAAGGCGTTGTCTAGAGGAAGCTTTGAATGTTAAAGGCTTCTCATCAAATACTTTGGCATCGTAATTGAATTTTGGATAAATCCCTCTTTGTACACTGCGCATCGTAAATTCTAAATCTTCAACGAGGCTCGTTGCCCCCCAACCCATTTCTTTCAGCATCATAGTCTCGAAACACATTCCTGTGCCTCCTAAGAAATTGGCCATATTCATATTATGACGAGAAAGCTGCCATAACCGATTAATGTACCAATAAGAAATACCATAGGCAGCTGTAATCCACGAATCCTCAGGATTCTTCGTATCAATGTAACCCTGAATGACACGTGCTCCACCGTTCAGATCATCATTCATTTCACTCAAGAAATTCGGAGCAGCTAAATTATCTGCATCAAACATGACAACTGCATCATATTGACGAGGCATATTCCATAGTTCTTTCAACATCCATTCAATCGCATAACCTTTACCTCGAAGATTAGTATTCGTACGGACACAAGCTTGAACACCATGCTGACGTACAATATCTGCAGTGGTATCTGTGCAATTATCGCAAATTACGAATACATCGTATAATTCTTTCGGGTAATCTAAATTTTTCAAATTCTCTATTAGAGCCCCAACAACCTGTTCTTCATTATGCGCCGCAACCAACACGGCAAATGATTTGGTAGCAGGAAAATGATCTTTCTTTTTCTTCCTGTACATACCAAATAGAGAGAACACGAATTGGTACACACCAACCACGGCCAAGACAAGTTGGAGCGCGATAAACAAGGCGTCCATCATAATTCTCTATACCCCCTTTTTCAACCCTTTTACATCTTAATTTCTATCTCTAGTTTTTCTTTTGTTCTTTCTGCACTCTTTCCCTTATGACCCTTTTTAAACATGTGAATTTAAATGCCATATTTGATTCTGTATGTTTTTGACGTTTTTGTCAAAATCCCTATAGCGCCATCTAAGTCAAAAAAACGAATAATAATTGGGTTCTACAGCTCCTGTAAGCTTTCAGCCTCCAAATCGTGAGACCTAGTTCTTATTTTCATCACTTTGCTACCTTTTTATTTCTAAAGTCCCCCCTTATTTTAAATTTACTATTCTAAATAGTATTATCTATATAAAACATACGAAATAAACAATGGATTTTGATTCTATCCTATAATTTAAACTGAATCGTTTGCATTTGAACCATTGTACGTGTTAAATAGGGTGAAAGTCAAAGAACCAGCATTCTCCCTATATCCGATTTAGTGTCTAAATTGAAATTAATTTCAATTATAACTATGATAAAATGGATGATGTATGTAAAGATTAATAAGTACTGTAGCCCACTACCGGACGCAATCTTGATACGTTCAGGCAATAGCGGAGGAATGGCATGAAACGTTTATTCTTGAGACTTCAATTATGGGACCGACAGTTATTCCAATGGATCAACGGACGGCTTCATAACCGCTTTCTTAATTTTTGGTTATACCATCTCACCTTCATGGGCGGAGCATTCTTTACGATTAGTCTTAGTCTGTTGACTTGGATATTCTCTCCTATTCCCTGGAGTACGGCCGGCTCGCAAGCCGCAGTTGCACTTGCAGTCAGCCACATTCCTGTAGCCATAGCCAAGAAAATATATCCACGTGTTAGGCCATATATTGCCTTACCCGATAGTAGAACATTTCGCAATCCTTTAAGTGATTATTCTTTTCCATCTGGTCATACTACAGCGGCTTTTGCCACTGCGCTTCCTTTCATGCTGTCATTTCCAAATTTCGCAGCATTCTTTTGTAGCCTCAGTTTATTAGTTGGGTTCTCACGGATATATCTAGGATTGCACTACCCTTCGGATGTTCTTGCAGGTATGGCCATTGGAAGTTCTGTAGCGACTATGACTGTTGCAATATGGACCTAAAGTCGATATGGTAAGATTATGAAAACCCTTGTAGGAATAGGTGAAAGAAAAGTGACGAAAAAAAGAGTTTTATTATTGTCTGAAGGTTTTGGTGCAGGGCATACCCAAGCTGCCTATGCTCTCTCCAGCAGTTTACGTAAACTTTCGCCGGATATTCAGACAAAGGTGCTTGAGCTCGGTAGCTTCCTAAATCCAAGAGTTGCTCCTTTAATTATAACGGCCTATAAAAAAACGATCATTTCGCAACCCCGTCTTATCGGAATGATGTATAGACACCAATATAAAAAATCACTCAATAAGTTTACTACTTTAGCACTACATCGTATCTTTTACACACATACCAAAAATATTGTGAATCAGCTACGGCCAGATATCATTGTCTGTACCCACCCCATCCCTAGTGCAGTCATTTCTCGGTTAAAGAGGCTTGGTATTAATGTGCCCTTATGTACGGTTATTACTGATTATGATGCGCATGGTACATGGATCAGTCCTGAAGTTGATCAGTTCCTAGTCTCTACACCTGAAGTGAAATATAAACTTATGAGCCGTGGCGTACCTTTGTTGAATATTCAGGTGACAGGCATTCCAGTACACCCCAATTTTTGGGAGCACCCCAGTAAAGAACATATTCGGGAAGAATTTAAGCTACTCGATATGCCTACAGTACTAGTCATGGCTGGCGGCTGGGGAATCATCAGTGATGACATCATTAATAACACCCTAATAAGGTGGGCCGATGACATTCAAATTATTTTTTGTCTTGGAAACAATGATAAGATCCGTAGCCAAATGGAAAATATCCAACAATATAAACATCCAAATATCCATTTACTTGGATTCACTCGTGAAGTTGATAAACTTATGGAAATTTCCGATATGCTGATTACAAAGCCAGGGGGTATGACTTGTTCGGAAGGATTAGCCAAGGGCATACCCATGCTGTTCCACCACCCTCTGCCCGGACAGGAAGAGGAGAACAGTCAGTATCTTACTGCACAGGGATTTGGTGAACCTATCACCTCCCCTGAGATTATTATCAAGTGGATGAATAAACTCATTCATGAATATGATCAGATCAAGTCCCGTCGTAATGAACATCTAGAACAAATTGCCAAGTACCATCCTATGCAAAGTGCTCAAAGCATTATTGATATGCTTGAATTAAACAAGGTGCCCTCCTAATAAAAAAGAGGGCACCTTGTTTTATGGTTTTTGAGATCAATTCACTACTTCATTAACAACCTCAGATTCAATCAAAGCTGGTTTATTCTCATTGAGACGATACTTGTGCATCTTCCCCTCATGATACCGTTGCAATGCAACCTCACCCACAATCACTTCGCATCGATGAATTTGCATCCCCTTACCTACGAACTTGGATTCATATTCTGTCATCACATTCCATTCCTGAATACCTTCTCTGTGAAGATTCAATGAGATGTTGTTCATCTGAAGACCATAATCAGCAAACGAATTTAATGAGAATTCAAATAACGTCTCGGAGTCTGTTTTAAGATGGATTTCACCGTTAGGATTCAGAAATGATACATATTTCTCTAAAAAACGAGGGTGAGTTAGGCGACGTCTTGCATGCTTACTTTTAGGCCAAGGATCACTAAAATTAAGATATACACGTTCAAGTTCACCTGGGGTGAATACTTCTTCAGCATATTCAACATTAGCCAAAGCCAATCGAAGATTGGGAGGAAGCTCTATTTGACGTTCAGACCAAGCCGCAATCGCTTTCTCGCTGGCACGGCGAACTAATTCATCGTACATGTCGATTCCTATGAAATTAATATCTGGGTTATTATAACTCATTCCACTAATAAATTGACCTTTGCCCATTCCGAATTCAACATGAATTGGATTGTCATTCCCAAATAAAGCCGCCCATTTCCCTTTATGCTTTCGAGGATCCAAAATAACTAGTTCTTTCTGTTCCTCCAGGCTTTCCCGGATTCCTTTTCTTCCACGTAAACGCATGTCATACCTCCACTTTCATTTCTATAAGGGAATCATCCCGTAAGGTTAAATAGTCACTTATTGCAATATTGTGCCGAACTTATCGACAAATGTAAAGCGTAATATGATATATGACCAAAGAAAAAAGAATTCCAATTCCCCTTAATCAGGAGATTATAGAATTCCGTTTCCTACATTTATATTTGGAATTGGGGTCCAACAATTTGATTATTCACAGTCTGGTGAGTTGGCATGCTCGAATTCGAATGTCTTCTCAAATGCAATGCGAATCTTACGCCGGGCAGTCGCCTTCACTTCATGGTTTCCATTAAATCCTACACCCGTTAACGCAAGTGCTTCATCTGGTGTAAGTTGTACCGAGATGTTCTTACCTTCTAATTGAGCTATTGAATTCATGAATATCACCTCACGGTATTATTGTGTTCCATGACGCCATGAAATTTGAATTCTTATATTATTATACCCTCTAAGATGCTGTTTTAATCTAATAAAAATATAACATAAAATGTAAGTTGTATCAAGGAGCATATCTGCTTATTTAAGCCTTTTATTCCACAGTTCCAACATTAACTTTTATCCTTTTTTTTGTTACAATGGATGATGTGTATATATTTTAGACAAAGTGCTTCAAGAAGGAGTCCTCATGAATTATTCAGCTGTTCCTACCCCACTTCTGTGGAATGATAAAAAATTTCATACTTGGAATTACGAAATGCACCAACAATTTAATGATAAAGTCTTTAAGGTCATGCTTGATGCTGGATTTACTTGTCCCAATCGCGACGGTTCCACTTCTAAAGGCGGATGTACTTTCTGTAGTGCTCGAGGATCAGGCGATTTCGCAGGTAGTCGACGCGACGACCTCGTGACCCAATTTAACACCATTCGTGATAAGCAACATTTAAAGTGGCCTAATGCTCAGTATATTGGCTATTTCCAAGCTTATACAAACACTTATGCTCCTGTAGAACAGTTAAGAGAATACTTTGAAGTTATTCTGGAACAGCCTGGTGTAGTCGGTTTGTCCATCGCGACAAGACCTGACTGCTTACCGGATGATGTTGTCGAATATTTAGCAGAATTGAACGAGCGAACCTACCTATGGGTGGAAATGGGACTTCAGACCATTCATGATTCTACCTCCGAGCTTATCAATCGTGCTCACGATACACAATGCTATATTGATGCAGTAGCTAAACTACGCAAACACAATATTCGTGTCTGCACACATATCATCTACGGCCTTCCAGGCGAAGATCATGAGATGATGCTAGATACTGGACGTGCTGTAGCACAAATGGATGTTCAGGGTATAAAGATCCACTTACTTCACCTAATGCGCAAAACACCTATGGTGAAACAATATGAGGCAGGCCTACTCCGTTTCTTAGAGAAAGATGAGTACGTCAAATTAATTGTCGATACTTTAGAGATTTTGCCTCCCGAAATGGTCGTTCATCGATTAACAGGCGATGCGCCACGCGACCTACTGATTGGCCCCATGTGGAGCCTTAAAAAGTGGGAAGTTCTAAATGCCTTCGATGATGAACTAAAACGCCGTAATTCATGGCAAGGAAAGTATTGGAGGAAAGATTGATATGGGCTTCCTTTCCGTTCTTAGCTTTGCCCACAAACTAGTCTCAGAGCGGGTTGCTTCTGGAGACATCGTGGTGGATGCCACGATTGGAACGGGTACAGACACACTGTTCTTAGCACGCTCGGTTGGACCTCGTGGACATGTGTTCGGATTTGATATCCAACGAGAAGCATTGATTCTCACTCAACAAAGACTAGATCATAATGCCAATACGCCTCTGTCCCCTGTCACATTGTTCGCTCAAAGTCATGCTGATATGATCACCACTATACCCATTCAGCATCACGGTCATCTCACTGCTGTCATGTTCAATCTTGGATACTTACCTTCAGGAACGTCAGATAAACACATCATTACGATGACAGACAGCAGTATCGTGGCCCTTGACACAGCACTATCCCTACTGAAACCCGGTGGTATTATTACTGTAGTACTGTATCCAGGTCATCCGGGTGGCGAGCAAGAAGCTGCTGCTGTAACGGCCTGGGCTTCTCATATAGAACAATCTGTAGCACAAACTATTATTTATAGGCAATTACAACGTTCAGATTCACCCTATGCCATAGCGCTAGAGAAAAAATAAAAAGAATACCGAGAGGAAGATCATTCATGACTAATCCTTACCCGTTAAGATTTCAACCTGAATTTAAAGAAAGAGTATGGGGAGGACGTGCTCTAGAGCAATTTGGACTTGATATTCCTGAAGGACACATTGGTGAGGGCTGGATGATCGCTGATCATCCAAACGGCACAACTACTGTAAATAACGGTGAGCTTGCAGGGCAAGGACTTGATCAAATTCGCGAACAATATGGCAAAGAGTGGTTTGGAACTAGAGGCTTTTCCGAAATAAACGGACGATTCCCACTACTCATTAAACTATTGGATTGTAACGATGATTTATCTATTCAAGTTCATCCTACAGATGAATATAATGGATTGCCAGAGGGTGAATTGGGCAAAACAGAAATGTGGTATGTTCTAGATGCTAAACCGGGAGCTACGATTATTTATGGTTTAAATGATGGCGTTACAAAGGAAAGCTTAGCAGAAGCATTACATCAAGGAACTGTCCTCGACTCTCTAAGAGAAGTTCCTGTCTCCACTGGTGATACCTTCTATATCCCTGCAGGCACTGTCCACGCCCTATGTGCGGGAGTCGTCGTTGCCGAAATTCAACAGAATTCGGATACAACCTATCGCCTATTTGACTACAATCGTCCAGGATTGGACGGAAAGCCTCGTGATCTTCACATTGAAGATTCATTAAATGTTATTGCCTTTGAAGGATCGGGAGCTACCATGATGAAGACGGATATAACGCAAGCTGGCGAATGGCTTCAACTCGCACACTCACCTTATTTTGTAGTTGAGAAAGGGCTTGTATCTGGAAATTGGAAGCTGGCGACTCAGCCTGAGAGTTTCACCATTCTCGTTATTTGTGAAGGAAGTGGTACCCTTAATTGGGCTGGCGGATCACAAAATTACACCGCAGGTGAATGCTTCCTTCTTCCTGCTAATTTAGATCAATATGAGCTTGACGGAAATGCTACAGTGCTTCGTTCATACTTACCTTAATTGTAATTATTTAAAGCAGGTGCCTGATTCTCACCCAAAGGAGTAGATATTGTTTGCTACAACAATCATTTACAATGATCAATAATCAGCAAATGAACGTTCATGTATACGAATGGCTCCCAGAGAATTCTATACCAGTCAAGGGTATTCTTCAGATTGTTCATGGGATGGCAGAAACAGCGAAGCGTTATGAACGGCTAGCTCTCGCACTTACTGAGATTGGCTATGCAGTCTATGCTCATGACCAACGTGGCCATGGCAGAACAGCTTCAACCGTAGAGCGCTTGGGAGACTGTGGTGTAGATGGATTTAATGGCATGGTACAAGACATTCTAGATCTTAAAGTTGTCATAGAAGATAAATATGGGGATATTCCCCATTTCCTGTTCGGACATAGTATGGGTTCTTTTCTGACACAGTATATTATGGAATGCCATGGTGAGCTATTCTCAGGTTATATTCTATCGGGAAGCAATGGTCCACGTAGTAACCTAGTACTGGGAAAAAGTCTGGCTCAAGTTCTCATGAGAGTTCAAGGTGCATCTCATCATAGTTTACTTATGAATGCCATCATATTTGGTCAATATAATCGTCGCATCTCTCCATTTCGTACGCCATTTGACTGGTTGTCTCGTGATGAGAATGAGGTGGATAAATATATTAACGACCCTTTCTGCGGTAAGGTCAGTACGGCTGAGTTCTTTCGGGATTTCTTCAGCTTGTTACAAGCCATTCAGAAACCCTCAGCCTACGAAAGAATTCCTAAACACAAACCGATCTATATCCTCTCGGGCGATGATGATCCTGTTGGTTTATATGGGAAAGGTGTATCTCGCCTTCACCAAACATACTGTGAGTTAGATATTGTAAATGTGAAGTTCCGTTTATATCCAGGTGGACGACACGAGATGCTGAATGAAATCAATCGAGATGAAGTCACGGCTGACATTATAGATTGGTTAGAGCATCAAGTGAAAAGTTGATCATTTAAACCTACAATCAGCAGCATCAACAAAAAGGCTGCACAGTCCGTAATGGATTGTGCAGCCTTTTTGACTACTATTGTCCTAACAGAAAGTAGGACAATGGATGGGGAAGATCCCTATGGCTGAATCACCCTTGAAGCCATAGTACGGGTAAAGTATCTTGGACGCTGACTCTCATCTTGTTGGTAAAGAACAATCAACAACGTTTGTTGATCGGTTTCGTTAAGTTCAGTACTTTTGAGTGCAGGACTAAGTTCAGTACCTGCAAGCCCCGATTGGATTACCTCTTCTAAATTAAAAGGAAGAATATCTACAACCATATGTTTCTGCAGCTCTCGTTCTTGAAGCTTCATGTCTGCAAATTCCTGTGATACTTCACTTGGACGCTCGATCAGCATCTTGAGATAAGTGTTCCATTCGGCTTTAGATACCCTTGAATCCCACCAGATCTTACGTGGCTTGTATTTGTGATTCATGAAATAATCCAGCTTCATAAGCCCTAAGATAATATCCATACGCTGAACACCGCGATATTCAAGGAATGACTGCAGACGAGTAAACAAATCCTCTAGCTGATGACCAATCTTTTGCCAACCTTGTCCTTCCCAATAATCACCGAAATCCTGAAAGAAATCAAAAGGCGTCGGAAATTCATATTTCATCAAGTACTGCAACGTATGGTCCATCCGATGAGCATTCCAATACTTCTCAAGAACATCTTCAAGCCGCTTCAGATGAATAATATCTGCAAAAGAGAGCTTATGACTACTTAAAATTTCATAAGGCGCATGCTCCATATACGTATATTCATATTTCTCCGCATCGTTTCGAAGTCCTGTCCCTCTGAGCATTTTGAGGAAACCAAGCTGTAATTCTTCCGGTTCCATAGCAAACACATCATTGAATGTTTTGCGGAATGTATCGTAGTCCTCTTCCGGCAACCCTGCAATGAGATCAAGATGTTGATCAATATTACCACTAGCCTTGATCGTAGTCACTGTTCTAGATAATTTCGTGAAATTCTGGCGGCGCTTCACTAATTCATTCGTTGGATCATTGGTAGACTGAACACCAATCTCAAAACGAAATACTCCAGGTGGAGCATTCTCAGCCAAATAATCTAACACCTCTGGCCGCATAATATCAGCAGTAATCTCAAACTGGAATACACAACCTCCATGATTCTCAATGAGGAACTCGAACATTTCCATAGCATAATTACGATTGATATTAAATGTGCGATCTAGGAATTTAATGATTTTAGCACCATTACTAATCAAGTATAGTAGATCAGACTTAACGTGCTCAATATCGTAATATCGTACACCTACCTCAATACTAGAGAGGCAAAATTGACAATTAAAAGGACACCCTCGACTGGTCTCGAAATATACGATGCGTTTACCAAGGTCCGGAATATCCTCTGCGAAACGGTGAGGAGTTGGAAGAGTATTCAAATCAATCGTAGGACGAGAAGGATTAATAACACTTTCTCCCTCTTTGCGATAGGAAGCACCATATACAAAATGGTACTTGCGGTCCCCTTCAATCGTCTGTAGCAAATGGTGGAACGTTTCCTCCCCATCACCCATAACAATATGATCAATGTTCTTAACCCGATCCATCCAATAATCCGTATCATAGGAAACCTCAGGTCCTCCTACGACAATGATTACTTCTGGCATGACCTGTTTGACGATATCGATAACTCTAATGGTCTCTTCGATATTCCAAATATAACAGGAGAACCCGATAACATCAGGCTTTCTCTGATATAGATCGGAGACAATGTTCATCACAGGATCTTTAATCGTATATTCGGCCAGTTCAATATCGAACTCTTTCTCGCTATATGCTTTCAAAAGACGGATAGCCAGCGATGTATGGATATATTTTGCGTTTAAAGTAGACAATACAACTCTCATCTTTCACGACCCTCTTTATTCATAGTCAGTATCTGTGTTTCCCGCATCCTGAGCTTGAAAGAAGTCCATAAATGGTTTCCCGTATTTGCGGAACTTCACTTCACCGACACCTTTGATATGAAGCATTTCACTTTCAGACTGCGGACATACCACACTCATCTCACGAAGTGTAGCATCATTAAAAATAATATAAGAAGGCACATGTTCTTTGCCTGCAAGCTCACGTCGAACAAGTCGCAACTGCTCGAATATGGTTTCATTGACGGCAGATGGAGATTGATCCCGACTACGGGAACGACCACTTCCACTAGTAGTGCCACTTGTTGTCCGTGTCGGTCTAGCGACCCTTTGCATCACTTGACGCTGGCCCTTAAGCACTTCTGCCGCCAATGGCTGTAGTCTTAGAACGGGATATTGCCCTTCAGATAGAGACAAGTATCCATCCGATGCCATCACATTGATAACCTCAGAAATCTCTTTTTCAGTCATATTCGACATGGCTCCATAGGTAGATAAGCTATCAAATCCATACTGTAACACTTTTTTATTACGCGACCCTTTAAGGACTGAGGCTACCATAGATACCCCGAAACGTTCACGCATACGATGGATGCACGAGAATATTTTTTGCGCATTCACCGTCATGTCTACGAGTTCCCTCTCATCTGTACAAGAGCTACAGATGCCACAAGTTGCTCCGTCATGTACTTCGCCAAAATAGTCCAGCATCTCACTCCGAAGACACCGATTCGTATAACAATAATCCAGCATCTGCTGTAGCTTACGATAATCGTTGTGCTTACGCTCAGAATCCTGCTGATTCTGCTCGATCAAGAATTTCTGTGTCATAATGTCCTGTGCACTAAACAGCAGAATGCATTGACTCGGTTCCCCGTCACGCCCTGCACGTCCAGCCTCCTGGATGTATGCTTCCATGTTCTTAGGCATGTTGTAATGAATGACGTATCTAACATTAGACTTATCAATCCCCATACCGAACGCATTGGTAGCTACCATGACTCGGATGTCATCGTATAGAAAAGCTTCTTGATTGTTCGCACGCTCTGTATCACTCATCCCTGCATGATAACGACCTGCAGCGATGCCAGCACCCTGTAGCCGCTGATAAAGATCATCTACATCCTTACGTGTAGCAGAGTATATAATCCCTGACTGATGCGCATGTTCAGCCGTATAGTTCATCGTAAACTCACGCTTATTCTCACCCCTGAGTACAGACATAGCCAGATTATCACGTCCAAGTCCAGTGACAAATACCTGAGGCTCCCTTAAGCGTAGAAGCTTTACTATGTCATCCATGACTTCCGGAGTCGCTGTCGCGGTGAATGCAGCTACAATCGGGCGCTGTGGCAATCCCTCCACAAAGGGAGAGACAGACAAATAACTTGTCCGAAAGTCATGACCCCATTGCGAGACGCAGTGTGCTTCATCAACGGCGACACAGGAAAGAGGAAGGTTCGCCATCTCATCACGGAACCAATCCAGTTCCAAGCGTTCTGGTGCAACATATAAGAGCTTCAAATCTCCCTGTCTAGCAGCTCGAATTCGCTCATTAACTTCCTTACCACTAAGTGTGCTATTGATATAGGCTGCTGAGATTCCTGCTGTTGTTAATGCATCAACCTGATCCTTCATTAAAGAAATCAACGGTGATACGACTAGTGTAAGTCCTGGCAACATCAATGCAGGAATCTGGTAACAGATCGATTTACCTCCACCTGTCGGCATAATTCCAAGGGTATCTTTACTCGAAAGCAGACTGGATACGATATTCCTCTGACCTTCACGAAAATCTGGATATCCGTAATATTTCTGCAGATAACTTTGTGCCCTGTCTATTGTCATTAATTCCATTGTCATTATTACATACTCCTTACTACACCTTTAGATCGGTTTAGCATCTATTTCTATTTATAAGTTTACTGGGCTTTCCGGGATTGAGCAACCTGAGTTCTCATATTAAACTTTCCATATATAGCAATGCATGAACACACATGGTATTATTGGACAGGAAACCAAAGAGGATGGAGAAAATACTGCGATGAAAAATAATCAGCGTCCTAGCCAAGGACATCAATCATATAACAAACCTAATTCAACTAAACGGAAAACAACCCCAGACAAACAAATAAATAAACGTCCCCAAGATAACCGAAGCAAAAATCCAATACCCAATAAACAATATACGGTTAATGAGCAGGCAGAACTTCTGTCCTTCTTACTGAGTCATGTATCTGGTGTAGGCCGAAATTCCATTAAATCTATGCTAGCCCGTGGGCAAATACACGTTAACGATAAAGCGGAAACTGCTTTTAATTTCCCACTTCAACCAGGACACACCGTAACCATCTCTAAAGAAAGAATTATTGAAGAGACGCCACTTGTCGGACTACGTATCATGTATGAGGATGACGATATTATTGTCATTAATAAGGAATCTGGGCTACTATCCATCGCAGCTCAACAAGAGAATGAATTGACAGCCTATCGACAATTAACAACCTATGTACGTGAGAAAAACCCTAACCATCGTATATTTGTAGTGCATCGTCTAGACCGTGACACCTCAGGTGTGATGATGTTTGCTAAGAGTGAGCAGATCCAACAGACACTACAAAATTCATGGCAAGACATGGTCAAAGAACGGACATACGTTGCTCTAGTCGAAGGTAAAATCAAAAAACCAGCAGGAACGATTAAATCATGGTTAAAAGAAAATAGTACATTCAAAATGTATTCCAGTATTCATCCTAACGATGGACAATTAGCGATTACTCATTACAAAGTGGTTCAATCCAATAGCCAGTTCTCGTTACTTGAAGTGAACCTTGAAACGGGCCGTAAGAATCAGATCCGTGTCCATATGCAAGATATTGGACATTCCGTCGTAGGCGACAAGAAATATGGTGCTAAATCTAAAGCCATCGGCAGACTTGGACTACATGCGCAAGTGCTTGCTTTCGAACATCCTACCAAAGGTGAAGTCTTAACTTTCAAAACAGATATTCCTAAAGCCTTTTTACGTACTAGTGCTCCTGTAGATGCGACATAGAACAATATCTTGAATCACGGAATCTCAACATGCTCTTGCAGCATGTGGGGGTTCCTTTTTATTATTCCTTCAGTCATTATTTACAATCCTCATAGGAGCAACTTGCATATACTGAGCTCAGTAGAGGAGGTTAGCCTATGATTTATGCTTTGATGCAACTACTTGGAGGAATCATTCTATCCTGTGGGTGGGTTCCCCAAATTATTCAGATTGTCAGAACAAAGTCTGTTGAAGATTTAAATAAGAAGACGTTTATTTTATTGTTTGTAGGGATCGGCTTAATGGAGGTATACGGGGTCCATCTAGCGTTAGCTGGTGTTGGTTACGCCTTCCTCGTAACAAATACACTGTCTTTATTCCTGATTATGATTATCCTATCACTCATTTGGAAATACAAATAAAAGCACCTCATTATTTCAAAATAAATATAAGAAATAATGAAAATGTTCTTGATTTTCTCATTATACCGAGTATAATACTTGGTATAACCCAAATGAAGGAGACTATTAATCATGATAATGACACCAACTTTATATACTAGCGTGTGGACAGATGATTATTTGGATCTTCTAAATTACGCTAAGCAAGTAGGAGATCTAGCATGGCAAGAGGAAATTATTAACAAGCTGGCGACAACTACCGAAGAAACGATACACTCCCTCATTCTGGATGAGGAGAAGAACGTATTGTGGAGGAAATTTGATGCCATTAATGACGAACTTCTTGAACTATATGCAAGAATGGAACATTCAAACGACGATAATGAGAAATTACGTCTGTCGGAGAAAATGTGGGATTTGAAGCTTCAGCGGATTAATATTCATCATCATATTAGCGAAATAAGAAACACTCTAACATAAACAAAAAAGGCATGCAGTTGTCTGCTCTGCCAAGACCAAATATAGGTTACTAATGAATTTAAGGGATTCATTAAGTAACTATTACGAACTCTGACGGTTGATTAGTTCGTTTGCATCATTTCACGCATCGACTTCATCATCATTGTCATCATTTCATCACAGTCTTGCATCTTTGTCATCATCATGTTCATATCCATGTCCTTCATGCTCATGTTGGACATCTTTTCCATACACATCTTCATGTTCTTCATCTTGCACATCATTTCTTCCATACACATTTCCATCATCATCATTTCCATTATAAGTTCCTCCCCTCCATATAAAATATAGTTTCTATCCCTTTATAAAAATACTATATTTTCCAAAAATAAACAAGCTATAATATTATTTCTGTTTTTATATGAGAAACATTATCAATTAGGATGAGGATATGATACAATAGATTTCGAATCCACTAAAGAAGGAGTCGAACATATGGTCACTGCCACAACGAAATATGCTACTTTGCAGATTGATGATTACTTAGACCTTTTAAATTTCGCTAAAAAGATAGATGATGTCAAATGGCAAAAAGAAATCATACGTAAGCTTCAAAGAATGAATCATTCTTCCTCTCACCATGTATATGAGTGTAACTAACATAAATAAACGTTCGACATTTATGGTGTCAGCCGTTCATGCAGAAAACCTCCTAAGATTAGGAGGTTTTTCTGCATAGAGGACAAACTTGCCTTAAAGCTTACAAAATAAGTTTATTCTTTACCGTATTGGACATCGCCTTGCCAATTTAACATACCGCCAGTCATATTAATCACTTCATACCCTAGCTCAGCAAGGTATTCACAGGCTCTTCCACTACGTCCTCCACTTCTACATACAATGACTGTGTTCTGATCCAGATCAATTTCCTTATAACGCTCAGGAAGTGTCCCCAAAGGAATATGCTTAGCCTCAGCAATATGTCCTGCTTCCCATTCTTCATCTTCACGAACATCAATGATCGTAATCTCTCCTAGTGCAAGTTTTTCTTGAACCTCTGAAGGCTCCAATTCTTGTATTGGCATCTCGTTCATCCTATATAACACTCCTCTGATTATTTATATTCTGCAATATTCTCCTATTGTAAATCAGCGCCATGTATATGTAAAATAAGCAGGCCTACACGGCCTGCTTCAATAAAGATATAGCAACACATCAAAAGTGTAATTAACCTTCTAGCAGTAACTTTTCTGGATCTTCTAGCATTTCTTTGATTGCAACCAAGAAACGTACGGCCTCGCTACCATCTACAATACGATGATCATAAGAAAGTGCAATGTACATCATAGGACGATTTGCCATTCTTTCTTCATCAATAGCAATCGGACGTAGTTGAATCTTGTGCATGCCCAGAATACCTACTTGAGGTGTATTGAGAATGGGGGTAGATAACAGAGAACCAAACACTCCTCCGTTAGTTATCGTGAAAGTCCCCCCCTGTAACTCAGAGATAGCAAGGGAATTGTTACGAGCCTTACCCGCCAGATCAACGATTTGCTTCTCAATGTCAGCAAATCCAAGACGATCTGCATCACGGACTACAGGAACAACTAATCCTTCTTTCGCAGAGACTGCAATGCCAATATCATAGTATTTCTTGACAATAATATCTTCACCATCAATTTCAGCGTTAAGGAGTGGGAAGGCTTTGAGTGCTCCAACAACAGCTTTTGTAAAGAATGACATGAAACCAAGACTTACATCATGCTTATCCTGGAAAGCCTGCTTACGCCGCTTCCGGAGATCAAGTATGGCGGTCATGTCCACTTCATTAAATGTCGTAAGCATCGCCGCTGTTCTTTGAGCTTCTACCAGACGTTTAGCTATCGTCACACGACGCCGAGACATCCGTTGTCTCTCCGATGGTTTGTCTCCCCCTGTCACGCTAACCGATGGCGAGCTAACAGGTGCCTTAGCCAAAGATGTGGCCTTATTATTTCCTTGCCCAGCCACACTAGCCTTTGAAGCTTCAAGTGGCTTATCTGAGAAATTACGAACATTCTCTTGATAGATCCGTCCCTTAGTATCTCGGTCCTGTACTTGATCTAGATCAATGCCTCGTTCTCTAGCTAACTTTCTAGCGGAAGGCGAAGCTGCTAGGAAGGTTCCATTATCACTAGAAGGCGATGCCTCTTCGCGGTTCGCTGGGCTACTCTGAGAAGGCGATGTCTCCACCGGCGGAACGACTTGCTGTTGAGTCTGTTGTTTCTCCTTAGACTCAGCAGCGTTATTCTTCACAGATGTATTATTAGACGCTTCCCCACCGGATTGAATTCTACCGATAACTTCTCCAATCAGGACTGTGTCTCCTTCTTGTCTAAGAATTTTCTCAACTACACCGTCATGTTCAGCACTAATTTCAAGATTAACTTTATCCGTTTCAAGTTCTAGGAGGACATCTCCCTGGGTAACTGAATTACCTTCCTCAACATGCCATTTAAATATCGTTCCCTCAGTAATAGACTCACCCATTGCAGGTACTATAATTTCATTCAAATCAGCTACCTCCTCATCGAAATATTGGTATTAACTATGATTGGACGGAGTGCCGATGAAATAATCTGTTGCTGTTCATAGGCATGAACCTTCTGATAACCACTTGCGGTACTTGCTCTTTCTGGTCGACCATTATACTGAATAGGAGTTCCTTCTTTAGCAATTTCACGAATTCGTGGTTCAATATAACGCCAAGCTCCCATATTCTTCGGCTCTTCTTGAACCCACACAATTTCTTTCAATTGCGGGAACCTGTTAATTATACCCTTGAGCTCAATATCTGGGAATGGATAGAGCTGTTCTACTCTCGCAACATGTAACCATTCTGGCCGCTTATTCTCACCCTGATCCAACGCTTCTTCCAGTTCTACAGCTATTTTACCTGAACATAAGATTAATCGTTCTACTAACTCAGGTTTGCTAGCAAGTCCCGGCTGTTCAACGACAGGATGAAAGGATCCTGTACTTAAGTCAGTTGGAGATGAAGCTACTCTTGGATTACGAATGAGACTCTTAGGAGACATAATAACTAATGGACGAGCTAGTTCCGTCTCGGTAGATGCTGCTTGACGACGCAGCAAATGGAAATACTGTGAGGCGCTAGTCAGATTAGCTACTGTCCAGTTATCCTCTCCTGCCAGTTGTAGGAAACGTTCTAACCTTGCACTTGAATGCTCTGGACCTTGTCCTTCATATCCATGTGGCAGTAACATAACTAGACTTGATTTCTGTGTCCATTTCGTACGTCCAGCAGATATGAATTGATCCATGAGCACTTGGGCACAGTTGGAGAAATCTCCATACTGGGCTTCCCAGATCACTAACGTCTCAGGTGAATATACATTGTATCCATACTCAAATCCTAGTACTGAAGCTTCAGAGAGTGGACTGTTATGAATAGCAAATGAAGCCTTCGCTTCTGGAAGTATATGAAGCGGACAATAAGTTGCACCTGAAGTTGGATCATGTAGAACTAGATTACGATGAGCAAAGGTGGCTCGTTCTGCATCCTGACCACTAATACGAATCGGTTGGCCGTCTGCCAATATCGTGGCAAAAGCCAACGTCTCAGCGAGTCCCCAATCTACTTTTTCACCCTCATTTAGAGCCGTTTCACGGCGCTCCAGAATCCGCTGCAACTTCGGATATACATTGAAACCTTCAGGACGTTGTAACAATCCCTTGTTAATCTTACGTAATTTATCGAGCGGTACCGCTGTAACTACTTTTTCTTCCTCCGAAGGCACTAACACAGCAAATGACTGATGCTTCGCTTCTTGCGTTTCATTATTCTTAATTTCATCATAAGCAGCCTTCAAACGATCTATTACACCCTGCTTTAACTGTTCAGTTTGGTCTTCACTCAAATAACCTTCCAACTGAAGTCTAGTTGCATATAGACTACTTACACGTTGATGATTCTTCACTTTTTGATAAGTTAAAGGTTGTGTAGTTTCGGGATCATCTGTTTCGTTATGACCATATCTTCGATACCCTACAAGATCAATCACGAAGTCTTTTTTGAAACGATTACGATAGTCACTAGCCAAGCGCATCGCGGCGATACATGCTTCGGGATCATCGGCATTAACGTGCACAATTGGAATTTCATATCCTTTAGCTAAATCACTTGCGTAATGTGTTGAACGTGAATCCTTACTTTCGGTAGTAAACCCGAGATTATTATTCACAATAATATGAATCGTACCACCATTCTGATATCCTGGTAGTTTCGTAAAGTTTAAGGTTTCGGCTACAATGCCTTCTCCTGGGAACGCCGCATCACCATGAATGAGTACAGTCGCTGCTTTATTCACATCTTGTTGCGGATAACCAGGTTGTCCCCGATCTTCTTGTGCTGCCCTTGCAAATCCCTCAACGACAGGGTTCACAAATTCCAAGTGACTTGGATTATTAGCTAGAGTAATACGTGCCTCTAGCTCATTTCCTTCCTTCATCAAACGTTTAGCTCCTAAATGATACTTCACATCGCCAGTCCAACCATAATTAATACCTGTTGAACCTTCGGATGGAATTAACTTCTTATTCGGAGAATGATGAAATTCAGAGAAAATTTTATTATAGGGTTTGCCTAACACGTGAGCTAATACATTCAGACGCCCACGATGCGCCATACCCATCAGGATATGTTTAGCACCGCCATCAATCATGGCGTGAATCATCTCATCAAGCATAGGAACGAGTACATCATTTCCCTCAATAGAGAATCGCTTCTGTCCAACAAAAGTACGGTGTAGAAATTCTTCAAATTGTTCCACTTCATACAAGCGCTCAAGCAGCGAAGCACGCTCCTCAGAGGTTAAAGAAGATGAAGCCGCTTCTGCTTGATTATTCAACCAGTGCCGTTCTTGCACTTCATGTACGTGACTAAATTCATAGGCAATGGTACCTGTATATAACTGGCGTAAGCGAAGGATCGCATCCCATCCAGTCAACACATCATCTGGTGCATACTCCCAAATTAAGGAAGATGGAAACGCTTTTAAATCTTCTTTTGTAAGATTGTATTGCTCAGGTTCAAGCAACCTTGTATCGGAAGCGGGTATGAGACCGAGTGGATCGATATCTGCTGCTAGATGTCCATATGTTCGAATATTCCATACGAGCTTGCCAGCGTCTACCCCTTTCTTCAACAAATTCCGATCCCAAGAAATTCTTTCTGTTGGTACTTTAGGTGTAGGCTCCAAGTCAGCAATACTAGGAGGAGCACCCCAAAGACTGAATAAGTGTATGAATGTCTCATCCACAGTCTGTGGATCACTCATATACCGTTCATATTGTTCTTGTACGTAACCTAGATTGGGACCGTAATACGTCTGCCAGGGGTCGCTTGTGTTATGCTCATTGGTTATCATTATCGGATATACCTCCGTCTTGATTTTATAATAGGTCACACTTGGACGGAAATTGTAAAGAAGTTGCTTCTCTACTCATTATAAACAAAAGAATGCAATAGCTAAAATAACCATTTAGTATAGTTATGATCTAAAAAACAGATCGATCACACTAGTACATCAATATGCTATCCACAAACTTACGTCCAATTCATCCGCAGTCGGCGTGTCTTGGCCAATAGTGAGTTCACCATTATTTTATTTAGTCATTAGGTCTTGGTGTCGGTGTCATCATTGCATAGCTTCTAGCGCACGTAAATTCAAAGATGCGAGCCAGATTACAGCTTCACCTCTCTCTTTAACCTTATATTTGGAATTAGGCTCAGTCTAGTGTGTATACTCAGCCGCGACTTCCTATTATCATTCTACCATATCCCGACTTTATTTAAAGAGTATACCGAAGTCTATATGATGCTCGTGAGCGGATCACTGTTTCTTGAAGCATGTAACTTATATAAATAGATGTGGATTTCCTGAGATGGGCACTCGGAATTACTGCTTTATCGATTATAGCGATCTCTTCCTACCGTGATGAAATCATCTCCTTATTTACAAATGATCTTAGGGCTCAAAACCAAAATCAGCGGTTGACACTAGAATGTAGTAGAAACAGCGTTCCGTTTTGGAGGATGTTACCCTCACTGTTAAAGGAAGCTTTCTTGAATTGGATTGAATTAGGTAGAAATCCTCCTTTAAAGGTGAACGCTCCGCTTGTCCACATTCCTCCAAAACTCCTCTGAGGTCTTCTCTCTGTCAACCACTAATTTTTAAATTGAGGCGATCTTAGTATTATCAATTTAGGAGCATCTATTCTCCTCAAAGACCCGTTCCTATTATCTAGCTATTAAGGATATGGCGTGCTAGGAGTCTGGATTGCACACCCATCTGATGAATGGACAGGTATCTTTCATTATTATCGTTGGAGAGGGAGCAAGTGGCAGACCACAACATTGTTGTCACCTGCCGAGCTATAGCAGAGACCGTCCTAGGGTAATCCAATGCCTATGGTGAATTATGTTTACTCTATGAAAAAGGAACCCCTCTAATTCTTAGGGGAGCCCCTTTCTTATGGAATAGAAGTTAATTATTAATTAGTAACTTCATCAAAAATATATCGATCGAAACGCTCAGCGTTATGTAAAGCACTCCATACATCCGCTGTTTCGGCACTTGTCCACCAATATGCGAATCCTGCTATATTACGCTCTAATCCCATTTGATATTTGAGGGTAAGTGAACGACTTTCCTCAAACCAGATCTGGTGCTGTACTAAATTCTGTTGATAGTTAACTATATATTGTTGAATCGTCTTATTCCATACTGGCTTCAAACGATAAGTTGTGACTCTCCCCACTTGTTCTCCAAGTGTAATATCCGTAGATCGTATAGTCGCTCCTTTACTGCTTACTTCCCAATCCCTACTATAGAACGGAACCGCGAGTATTATCTTATTTGGCGATACCTGCTTTAAAAGAGATTCAAGTCCGCCAGTAATCCATGGAAGTGATGATACCGATCCCGGATTAGGTGCTCCTGACCAATGCTGGTCATAGCCCATTAGTATGACATAATCAGCCGCTTTTCCCAACGCAGCATAGTCAAATACTTCTGTCCAATCCGTTCCCAGATCAGGAGAGACATTAACCGACAGCGATATACCCACTGCATCAAGCTTATTCTCTAATGTAGATATAAATGTCGTAAAATCGGCCTTATCTTGACCTGACACATTCTCAAAATCGATATTCAGTCCATCTAAGTTATTATCCTTTGCAATTTGGGTCAATTTCGCAATCACTTTGGAACGCTTGGTAGAATCAGATAATACATTATGAGATGCGACAGCATCTGAATAATTACCTACCATAGCCCATACTTGCTTACTATTCTTATGGGCCCATGTCACAAGTGAACCATCCACAGAATCCTTAACGGAGCCGTCATTCTTAACGAAAAGCCAACGTGGTGATAACGTATTAATGTTGGAGGAGAGAATCGACTGTTTATACTCCTCTGTTGTTTGTCCGTATTGCCAACCTAATTGGATACTTGTTTGTTTATATGACTCAATTGACTTCATCCAGCTCTTCTGCTGTATGATTTTGTATATCAACGTGGCTGTTTCCTGTCTTGTAAGTAGATTCTTAGCATGGAATAAGCCTTGCGATCCATTCATCATGCCTAGCTTATGAAGGCTCTGAACTGCATTTTTTGCCCATGAGGAAATATCCTGATCATCCCTAAATACCGTTGTACTACCCTTCCCTGTACCCTTTAACTTCAACGCTCTCATCAGCATGACCGCTGCTTCTTCACGAGTAATCGGTTGGTTAGGCTCAAATGTCGAGCTACTCTTACCCTCTGTAAGTCCAAGCAAATACCCAGCCTCAACCCAGCCATAATACCAACTACTCTTGCCTACATCCTTAAATGAGGGGATCGTGGAATTGACTTCTTTCAAAGCTAATAGACGTTCCAACACGGTGATCCATTCAGCGCGAGTAATAGCTTGGGTAGGTTGGAATGTAGTCGCATCGGTTCCCTTCATCAGGCCCTTGCTAGAGACTGCAAGTATGGCACTCTTAGCATAGCTATCTGCAATATCGGTAAATGAATTACTTGATTTGGCTACCACAGGTAGCTGTAGAACGTTAACCATAAATAATATAATACAACAACTCAACGTAACTCTAGCGAACTTGTTCACAATTATCCTCATTCCATATATAAGGTCTACAACCTCCTCATGCTACCAAAAGAATGGATACCCCACATCATTAAGATATTGGTATGATAGGATATTAAAGGATAATTAGATAAAGTATCCATATTATGATAAGGTCAATTCAACAATGTATTTCAACTTATTCATCTGAAATGAGGAGAGATCACTATGTTCCACTCTTTTTTCGACTATGGCCATACTGCACGTTTCCAAATGTTCTCTATGGTTCATTGGTTTGTTGTGAGTATATTTATAACTTTATTAGTTTTACTGTTTGTTTCCAAGCGATTTATTAAAAGGAGTCCCCGAGTAAAAGCAGTGATTCGGTGGTCGATTGTGATTATTCTGATCATGTCAGAGGTCACTCTAAATCTTTGGTATCTTGGACAAGGAATATGGAATATGAAGAACAGCCTTCCCCTTGAATTATGTAGTATCTCCTTACTTCTTGCCATTGCGATGCTATTAACACGTAATCGATTACTCTACCAGATTGTATTCTTTGCTGGAATCGCGGGCGCTGTTCAAGCCTTACTCACACCTAGTCTAGACTATTCCTATCCGCACTTCCGGTTCATCCAATTCTTCGTCGCACATATTGCCATTATTGTGGCTGCACTGTACATGACGTGGATTGAGAACTATAAACCAACTTGGAAGTCTATTGGAATAACAATGATTGCACTAAATATACTTGCCCTACTCGTTGGAGTAATCAACTACTTTACTGGATCTAATTATATGTTTTTAATGCATAAACCATCTTCTTCTTCTATTCTTGATTTACTTGGGCCCCATCCTTACTATTTAATAGCCGAGGAGCTTATCGCACTGCTGACATTTGTCATCCTACACCTAGCCTTCTTTGTAATCCCTGACTTATTCAAGAAAGAGTCCTCAACAACAACCGTTGGTAATCATGAATTGCGTGGATAAACAGACTGCAATGATGTCAGAGTGGCAGTGGATTGTTATTTGCCAATGACATAATAAATAGGTCGAAAATAATAAAAAAACAAAAACAGTAGGCCAAGGATATTACCACCTCGCCTACTGTTTTTGGTATTAAAATCGTACCTCTTCGTACCTCTTTTAGACCATTATGAGCCATTCACATTCAATCTTTATTGGCGTTCAATCAATAAATATTGATCCTCAGCATTCCACTTATAGGTTGCTCCTAAAGCCTCTGTAATGAAGCGCATAGGTACAAAAGCCTCCCCTTTAACAACAGTAACAGGTTGAACCAGTGTAACGGCTTCACCATTCACGGTCGCCTGTTTCGAGTTATGCTTAAGAACGATGGTTGATCCCGTCAAATCCTCGGTTATGGTAGTCGTCTTAGATACTCCGTCCCACTCTAATTGTGCATCCAATTGTTCAGCAACATATCTGAGAGGTACCATCATTGTATTGTTCTTACTAAATGGTATTGGATACGGAGTATAATAATCTTCTTCATCTTCGTACTTTATCGTATTTAGGGTAAAGGACTTCTCACTTATGTTCATGTTGTCTTGTAGTATATGGTATGAATCAGACTGCTGATCAAAGTTACGTAGAAACTCTCCTGGTGTCAAATCGATCATATTATTCAAGTCTAAATCCATTACTCCATGACTAGTATCCACCTTATTCACGGTAACGGGTTTATTCACATTCCAGATTTCACTTGTAGAATGGATCTTCAATTGTTTCAGTGGCATATCTTCGATATCAGGCATCTGCACCGTTAAATCCATATTCTGCTTACGAATATGCAATTGGCTATCCACCATAACATCCACTGAGAGTACCGTATCTTTGCCTAATATCTCATTCAGTTCTGGCGTCTCTGTAAACATTTCTTCGACATCCTTATCATAATCTACAAGGAGTTCATTCAGAGATTTCTGTAACTGGTTAATTAAGTAAATCACGGTAGCTTCCTTATCTTCAATGATACTCTCTAAAGTACCAAACGTAGCTGATTCTTTGATTTCATTATAATATCCATCGAAATCAGATCCATCGTAATCTTCATTATATTCTTCTTCATTATATTCTTCATCATCATAATCTTCATCATTGTAATCCTTATCCACTGGAATCAAGGCTTCAATAATTGGATAGTATACATCATACATTGTACCAATTAGCTCTTTGACGCCTTCCTTATCCTTAGACACACTGGTCAGGAATGACTTCACTAGTCCTACTAATTCATCCCCTTGAATATCCAGATGTAACTTTTGAAGACTAACCTCTTCGCCATTTACTTTTTCACTTACAGGAGTGAGTGAGATGTTAGCTGGATTAGGTGCATTATTGAAGAAGAACTTACTTACATCTTTCATAAATGAGAGCGATTCATCATTAGATAATTGTAGCTCAGATAAAGCTTCATCCTCTAAACCCTCTAGTGAAATGAATAGTGGCTTCTTAGCTCCCTCAAGCCATATCGTGATTGTCTTATCATCGACAGAGAGGTGAAAAGGAACCTTTTTACCATCTAAACTAATAGCACCTTCAACAGAAGCTGTCGTTGAATCCTGCGTAATTGCATGATCAATACGGATAGAG
The DNA here is from genome assembly GCF_050433705.1 of Paenibacillus sp. DS2015. Classification (NCBI taxonomy): domain Bacteria; kingdom Bacillati; phylum Bacillota; class Bacilli; order Caryophanales; family Paenibacillaceae; genus Paenibacillus; species Paenibacillus sp. DS2015. The sequence goes on from NZ_JBNPWS010000004.1 coordinate 220,249, forward strand.
AATGAATTTAGTAAATCAATCATTTCTTTGTCTTCTGCACTTAGAGCCGAACTCGAAGGTATAAGCTCAAGTGAAAATGTTTGCTTAGATTCTGATGATATCACTGAAAGTCTGTCTACCATCATCTTGTTTATATTCAATCCCCCAATGGCCTGACACCCTGTTAGTACAACTAACAAGAATACAATGGATATGACCAAACTCTTCTTAAATCTCTTCATCACATTCCCTCCCCAAATAGACATTTGAAATGTCTAACTCTAATTATGCCAGTGGGTTCAGGTCGTTGTAAAGGTAATTATTAACAAAATATTTCAATTTCGTGATTAGCTTCTATGAGCTATAATTCGATCTCCATTATTCATAAATGTTAAGCACCCTATTCCTCTAATGGTTATCCTCACAGGAAAAAACAATGCTTGTTTATTCGAATAAAACCATCTTCTTCCTTGCTTTACGACAATAATCAGCCCCTCCTCATTACCTAAGGGAGTGAAATCCTCATGATCCTCTTTCCAGTTGGGAATCCCCAGATCATTCATACCACGTACAAACGGTACTACTTCTGGTACCACGATTCCTATTTCACTTACACATAACAAATCTATTCTCATATTAAAGGGGCGCTCTATTGCATTATCTAGAGAATGCCGAGCGATGAGTTCAACAATATTACCCGAAGGATCGTAGAAATAGATGGAATGTGAATTCCACTCTGGGCAATCATACACAATCTTACTGTCTTCTTCCGCAAGTGGAATACAGTTAGCCATCCAAGCACGTGCTTCTTCTAGCGTATTGTGTGGAATGTTCATTGTGAAATGATAGAAGGGATTCTCATGTAACTGTTCATGTTGTTCAAATATCAGCAGTGTTTGCCCCACTCTAACCGTAAAGGCATGATCATCACTATCTTCACAATCACACATCATAATATCAGTATAAAATGTCTTCATTTCTTCTAATCGGTTCGTACATAGTGATATTGTCTCAATGTGCATACCATTCAACCTTTTCTATATAATCATGGCTTCGGGAGCATCTGGAATATGCCCTGATTTATTGATTTTAGTGGATAGGTAACGACGATTATAATCACTAATATCTCCCCAAAGCGAGATATGGTCAATAGCTGAAAGCCCATTCTCACGTAATGCCTTCAGTTTTTTAGGATTATTTGTAATAAGAGTGACCGGCAATTCACGAAGTGTATTCAGAACAGCAATAGCTTCATCATAAGAGCGAACATCATCTTCGAAACCTAGAGCATTATTCGCCTCGACTGTGTCGTATCCTTCTTGTTGCAAAATATAAGCCAACGATTTAGAGAATAACCCAATGCCTCTACCTTCATGGTTAGATAAATAAAATAGAGCGCCACTTCCCTGTTCCACAATCATTCTCATGGACTGGTGAAGCTGAAATCCACAATCACAGCGCTTGCTCCCAAAAATATCACCTGTATGACATATGCTGTGCATCCTTACTAACGCTTTATCTGAGTTCTCAAAATCACCATATACAAGTACAGAAGATTGTTGATATTCCGCAAGGTTTGCATGTACTAACGCGTTCAGAATATCCGCCTTCTCAGTAGACTTTCCATCCAGATTGAGCCATGTGTACCATTTAAAATGGACAATGCCTTCATCCAATTGCACTGGAAGATCTATGGGACCCACAAGACATAGGTTTTGACCTTGGGGACTCGCTATAACATTCATTTTATGAGATAAAAGATTTATAACGTCCGTGGTAATCATACATATTCCTCTTCTCTAATCTATAAGTTCAACGCCGAAATAATTAGTTACTTTATGTAAGTTAGTATATATTCATTAATTACGTATGTCAAGTAATAAGCTTTTTATTTATTACTATATATTTAAAAGTGGTTTGGCGCTATACTATACATATAAAGAGGTGAATCTACTATGAAAACATCTGAACTATGTCCTCGCTTTGAGAAGGGGATGGAGATTATTAACCGCCGCTGGTCTGGGTTTATTATTTACAAGCTGTTAACAGGACCACAGCGTTTCTGTGCGATCGAGACTTCACTTCCCATCAGCGGCAGACTTTTATCAGAAAGATTAAAGGATTTAGAACAAAGTGGAGTAGTAAAAAGAGAGGTTTTTCCAGAAACCCCTGTGCGTATAGAGTACTCTTTGACAGAAAAGGGGCGTGCCCTGGAGCCTATTATTCGAGGAATTGAGCAATGGTCTCAGGCATGGGTAACGGTTGATCATGAATCGAAAGATGAAATGGTAAATGAATAAGAAATATTAATGAAAGTTAACCTTTCTAATATTTCAAATAAAAGGCGCCTGCTGAAAGCAGATGCCTTTTATTTATTTTTATTCACTCAACTTCCTACCTACAATAACTAAATCACGCTCTACACCATCTAACACGGCAACATTCGGTAGGAGTCCCCATTGAATAAAACCATATTTAGAGAGTAGCTTCAGACTTGCTCCATTATGCCCGAATACGAAACCTACTAAATTACGAATGCCCAGTCTTGGGCACTCTACAATAGCTTTATCCAACAATATACTGCCTACGCCCGCCCCCCGATACTCCTCAGCCACATAGATACTGATTTCAGCAGTACCGTTGTATGCAGGTCTCCCATAAAAAGATTGAAAACTCATCCAACCAACCATATGATCACCGTTCTTCATCACCCACAGCGGTCTATGAAAGTCATTATGTTCATGGAACCATGTCAATCTACTGTCCACAGTGACAGGCTCTAAATCTGCTGTTGCTTCTCTTCCTGCTATCGTAGAGTTGTAAATATGAATAATAGCGCTTAAATCTTCGAGTTGGGCATAATCAATCGTATACTCTTGTAGTTTCATACCTTATCTCCTCCGACATTAGAGTCCAACTTGCTGCTCACTCCATATCCACAGCTTCTCAGCTTCCTGCATATTTATGGCATGTGGCTTGAGCTGCTGTATTTGTTTTTTATAATAATACTCGCCACTCACCTGACTTACTTCAGGAGCTGTAGCTAAATAAATGCCCGTCTCTGCTCCTTGCTCTGGTGTCAAAAAGAAGGGGTTTAACAGCGCATATATACTTTTGCCAAATCCCGTCTTACGATCAACACCAAGACTCGTGCCTACTGCACCTGGATGTAGGCAATTCACAGTAACATTCGTACCTTTTAGCCGCACAGCTAGCTGTTTAGTGAATAGAATATTGGCCAACTTAGATTGAGCGTATCCCTTCGCCACGTTGTAACCCCGCTCCAAAGAAGGATCTTCAAAATGAATTTTCCCCACTTTGTATGCACCAGAAGATACATTCACCACTCTACCCTGCTTAGCCGCTTGAAGTGCCCCTAAGAGAAGATTTGTAAGCAGGAAATGCCCTAGATGATTCGTACCCAGATGCATCTCGAACCCATCCACCGTTAATTGACGCTTCAAGGAAACAACGCCAGCATTGTTAATTATGACATCTAGCACCGAGTATTTAGCTTCAAATTCAACAACAAACTGGCGAATACTTTCTAAATCTCCTAAATCACACAACATCAGCTCAATCTGCTTCGATCCACTCCGTCTAATTGCCTCTTCCTTAGCCCTTTCACCACGTTCTGCACTTCTGCACACCATAATAACATGAGCACCTCTTCGTGCCAATTCTACTGTCGTCGCAAGCCCCATCCCGGAGTTGGCCCCGGTTACTACAACAATTGCATCGTTCATATTTCCTCTTCCTCTCTTACTAGCTTAACGCTTACTGAACTTCATACATGTATTCATTTCTCAATTTTAGATGACTTTATTATATAGAAGTAGCTACACAACTTCACTTGATTTTTCTTTTTATAGATTAGGGGTCTATAATGTAATGAGAATGCCTCATGTCTTGATGAGATACGAATATAGATGAAGAAAGGAATTAAATTTCATGAATGAACGATTAGCACAACTTGACTCAACCATGCAGCAACAAGGCCTAGATAGCCTGCTGATCACTGATCCCAAGCACGTCTATTATTTAACAGGATTCGCCAGTGATCCACACGAACGATTCTTAGGATTAACCCTTACACGCGGAGAAGAGCCTGTATTGATCGTACCTGCACTAGATGCAGAGGCTGCACATGCCGCTTCTTCTGTTCAACATATTGTAAGTCACACCGACACGGATAACCCATACTTACTGCTCCAGCAACAATTGAAGGGAAATATCCGTTCACTAGGAATCGAGAAGGAACAGCTTACCATTGCAAAATATGAGCTACTACAACAATTTCTTCAGGTACAAAGTTATCAAGATGCTGGCCCGTTGCTTCGAGATATCAGAGTTCAGAAAACACCCGAAGAAATCGAGCGGTTACAGCGTGCCATTGACCTCATTGAAGAGGTACTACGTCAAGGTCTGACACAAGTTAAAGTAGGTGTGACCGAAATTGAAATCGTTGCTGAAATAGAATATTTAATGAAAAAACTTGGCGCAGATGGCCCTTCTTTTCAAACAATGGTTCTCTCTGGACCAAATACAGCTCTACCACATGGCTCTGCTGGTCAACGTAAAATTCAGAATGGCGATTTATTGATGTTCGATATGGGTGTGTTTGCGAATGGTTACGCTTCGGATATTACGCGCACATTCGCAGTAGGGGATATTAGTCAAGAATTAACCACGATCTATAACACTGTACTTGAAGCAAACCTTCAAGCCATTCATGCCATTAAACCAGGTGTAACTTTAGCTTCTATTGACCAAGCCGCACGTAGCGTCATTGATCTTGCTGGATATGGTCCACAGTTCTTGCATCGACTTGGACATGGACTTGGCATGGATGTTCATGAATATCCTTCTGTTCATGGAAGCAACCAAGATCTTGTACAAGCAGGTATGGTATTCACAGTAGAGCCTGGAGTTTATGTGTCAGGGCTGGGTGGCGTACGAATCGAAGATGATATTGTTGTTACGGAAAAGGGTGTAGAAGTATTAACCTCATTCCCTAAAGAATTGACTGTTATAGGGTAGTTGGAAAGACTAAGCGTGCTCATGAATAGTCCTATCATCTGTGGAGATGCTCTTTTTTAATTAAAAGACTGATATAACAGGAAAGGCCGACCTAGGAGATGATCCTGGGTCGGCCATTTTAGGTTGCATAAGGAGATGCTACACCTACAGAGTATACCTAGAAGAGTAAATCAACCCCACATAGAAAGAGAAATCAGCTAGTGCGAGACTTTATTTTTATAATCCAACGATCTAAAAAGAAACCAATAAAATACCAAAATCCTAAATCAGTTAAATAAACAATCGTTAGTGGGATATTTACTTTTCGTGCAAATCCAAATGATTCATAAATCCAAACCAGTGGGCTAATTAAAGTCAATAATATATTGTAGTCGTCGTTCCCTGAGATATTTACTATAATGACCAACACCGATATTAGGATTAACCAAAAGCGAAATGATCTCACAGCTCATAATCTCCATACAAATATTTACATAATACTATAACATACATTCATAAAAATTATATATTCCACAATACGCTTACTCGTAGTATATTAACTTGATTCTCATCATCGAGCTTCAATCAGCCGCCTACCCTAGCCACCATTAATAAGGGGCACCCTTCAGGGTGCCCCTTATTAATTCACTAAAAGACTAGCTTATGAAACACACATCTCTACTTATCTTCGTCAAACTTAAAGCTCCGCGCAACATAGAGAAAGGGTGTCCCTACAGCCGTCAATACAAACTTGATAAGATATGTGGTGATTAAGATCTCTACCCATATATTCCATTCATACTCACCCATAAAAGCAATCGTACAGAAGATTAATGTATCCACAAAAGAGCTAATCATGGTACTGAGATTATTCCGAATCCAGAATTGCCCATGCGTAGAATAGTATTTACGGATCCAACTGTATAGCCTCACATCAAGGAATTGACTGATGAAGTAGGCTGTAAGACTAGCTATAGCTAGGCGTGGCATAAGCCCAAATATTTGTTTGAGTGAGGTATGAGCCAGATCACCCTCTTGCGGTGTAAAGACTAATGCCATCTGCATAATAACCGTTGTCATCAACAAGGTGAAGAAACCGAACCATACGGCCTTGCGTGCTTCTTCACGGCCATATTTCTCATTAAGCAGATCACTGGTCATATAAAGACTGACATACATGGCATTGCCGAGCGTCATGACAATTCCGAACATATCAATCGTCTTTGTGACTTGAATATTAGCAATGACCGTAGCTACACCGATCCAGGCGTATAGCCCTTTTTTGCCAAATAGACGGTAACACAATACAAACAGCGAGAAATTGACGAGCACATAAAAAATGCCCCATATGAAATTAAACATGAGTAATCCTCCTAGTTTTGATTACGCGGGATGGTTACGAACCGCGGATTGATCACTCCAAAGCGACCAAAACATGTATCACTTTATCATAGAATGGACTAGAAGGCTAGACAATAATCAAGTAGAAACGGCAATGCCGTCCTTTTTCAAAGACGGCACCCGTTTCAGCGGAAATATAAGGAATAGAGTATCAAGTATCAATTTCATAATTACGCAAATCGATTTAGATGCATCGGCGATTATGAAATTGATTCAAGTGAAACTTATACTTTCTTATATTTAGAAAAAGCCAAAGCAATTGCTGCTTTGGCTTCTCATATTTTTTATTCAAACATTCAGACTGACCACTTACTTACACTTGTGAAGTATCTAACTCTATATTGCGGTCATTGTAAACTTCATGATCATTCTCTCTTAATATTTTGCTGGAAATAAGGCCTGAGGTCATGGAACCATTCACGTTCAGTGCTGTACGGCCCATATCAATTAGAGGTTCCACAGAGATCAGTAGACCTGCTAAGGCAACAGGTAGGCCCATCGTAGAGAGGACAATTAATGATGCGAATGTTGCCCCACCCCCAACGCCTGCGACGCCAAAGGAACTGATGACGACAACCAGAATCAATTTCAGTATGAAATCCCAACTTGTTGGATCGATCCCTACGGTTGGAGCAATCATCACCGCTAGCATCGCAGGATAAATACCCGCACAACCATTCTGACCAATCGTAGCCCCAAAAGTCGCTGAAAGATTCGCGATTCCTGTCGATACTCCGAGTTTCTTCGTTTGCGTCTCTACATTAAGTGGAATAGAAGCTGCACTAGAGCGCGAAGTGAATGCGAATGTTAGTGTAGGCAGCACTTTTTTGAAATATACCCGTGGGTTGAACCCGAACAGCGTAAGCAATATCAAATGAATAATGAACATAACGATCAAAGCGACATAAGAAGCGATAACGAAGGTAATTAACTTTAATATTTCTTCTATATTCGTCGTAGCGATTGTCTTAGTGATCAACGCCAAAATACCATAGGGAGTCAGTCTCAATACAAGCGTAACGATCCGCATAACAACGGCATACACTGCATCGATCATATCGCGGAATGTCTGAGCCTGCTTTGGCTTTTTACGATCTATTCCTAGAACGGCTACACCAATAAAGGCTGAGAAGATAACGACAGCAAGCGTAGAAGAACTACGGGCTCCCGTCATATCTGCAAATGGATTCGTCGGGATGAACTCGAGCATTTGCTGCGGTATCGATTTATCTTCCACGTCACCAAGCTTCTCCTCTAATTTCAAGCCCTGTGCCTGTTCTTTGTCACCGCTCTGTATTTCAATAGCCTGTAGATCAAAACTCAGCGTAGTGATAATACCAACGGATGCGGCAATTGCCGTCGTCATCAGAAGAACTGCAATAATAGAGATAGTCATTTTCCCAAGATTCTGAGCACCCTTTAAATTCATGATGGCAGAGATAATCGATACCATGATAAGCGGAATCACGATCATTTGAAGCAATCCAACATAACCGTAACCTACCAAGTTAAACCACTCCGTGGACTTACCTATAACATAGGAGTCGGGTTTGAAGAAAAATTGGAGAATCACGCCAAATACGATCCCGAGTCCTAAACCAGTAAATACACGCTTAGTGAAGGAAATATGTTTCTTCTGCATCCATACCAGTAATCCAATGAGAACCAGCATAACGATAATATTAATGATAATCCATAAGGTATTCATTATATTGTTCTTCCTCCTAAATGAAATATTTAACTTCATATAAACCATAACCACTTATAGGATAACCCTAACCACATAAAAGACGATTCATATCATAGCATATAACCGAGTATATTTATAGGTTTAATTATTTACATATAAAATCATTACCATTATTCCTAATCATTCGGTATCTATGGTTACTTGTTACTTTTATCCTCTCCACAATGGTTATCCTTATTCCTATGTATGCTGAAATCCCCCTCCTCATTATGGTATTAATCGCCTCATAAAGAACTAGGTAACCATATATAAAAGGATGTCTCTCAGGTTATACAGACCTGAGAGACATCCTTTTATATGAATCTTATAATAACGGATCGATTTACTTCTCTTATATCTACTTACATATGCCCATGATGGTATACACTGCCTGCATATCCACATGACTCCGAACGATATCCGCGACACGATCAAATTCCTGCTCCTTGCGCATGCTAGTACTGATAGTGTGACTTACTGGGATAAGCCCTTTATCCACACGAAGACGATTAAGCCAAGCATCTCGGATAGAGTCATTATGGAATATCCCATGCAGATATGTTCCCCATTTGCTACCATCCGGCGTTCCCCATCCTTCATTCTCCACTTGCCCCTCTAAATGCTGAAGATGAAATAAGGGCACAGCTTGACCTTGTTCCAAACATACCGTTTCACCCATATGGATCTCATACCCTTCCACAGCCATAGTGCCACTGCAAGATTCCATGAATATGGGATGTTCTGGAGCAACGGTTCCTATGACGCGAACCGTCGTTTTCTCCTTCAGAAACGTAGTTGAGACAGGAAGATAACCCAACCCTTTGGCGCTACGAGGTTCACCTGCCTCCACTGCATAGGGATCATGCAACACCTCACCAAGCATTTGATACCCTCCGCATATGCCTACAATCTGTGTATTTGTAAGTAGCGCTCGCTCCAAAGCCTCTTCAAATCCCTGCTTACGAAGATATTCTAAATCGCCAATCGTATCCTTAGTCCCAGGTAAAATAATGACGTCAGGTTGTCCTAGTTCCTCTATTGTCCTCACATACCGAAGGGCTACATCTTGTTCCTCTCGTAATGGATCAAAGTCCGTAAAGTTGGAGATCCGTGGATATTGAATCACGGCAATATCAATGTCCTTGTGATCGTTATTTAACAGTCGCACTGCTTCTAGAGCAACAGAATCCTCAGCCTCGATCTTTATTTCCTCAATAAAGGGAAGAACTCCGAGCACGGGAATACCCGTCCGTTCCGTAAGCCATGTTAACCCGGGTTCTAGTAAGGTTATGTCCCCTCTAAATTTATTAATAATAAAACCCTTCACTCTATTACGCTCATGGGGTTCAAGTAACTCTAGCGTTCCAACGATAAAAGCAAATACACCCCCACGATCGATATCTGCGATCAGGATTACAGGGGCATCTGCCCAGCCTGCCAAATTCATATTGACAATATCATTGCTTTTCAGATTAATTTCTGCCGGACTTCCTGCACCCTCCATCACCACGATGTCATATTGCTCACGCAAACGACCTAGTGCATCCATCACGATGTCTTTAGCTTTTGGCAGAAACAGATTTCGATAATCTAAAGCACTCATCGTCTGAAAGGGCGTCCCATGGACTACAACTTGTGAATACATATCCTTAATGGGTTTAATTAGCACCGGGTTCATATCTGTCGTAGCCTGAATACCACATGCCTCAGCCTGTACGCCCTGTGCGCGGCCAATTTCTTTACCATCCTCTGTCACATAAGAGTTGAGAGCCATATTTTGTGACTTGTAAGGAGCCGTAAGATAGCCATCTTGCGTGAAAATACGACAAAAAGCCGTAGTGATGACACTCTTGCCTACGTCTGAGGCTGTTCCCTGCATCATCAGCACGGTAGCTTGTTTTGTACCTTCACATATATTTGATTCTGAGTTCTGCATATTCGCTCCACTTCCTATATGTGTTGGTGTAATATGACTAGCAGAAGTAGCATGACCACTTCTAAAAATTCATTGAGTGCCCCATAGGTATCACCAGTTAATCCACCTAACTTAGCGATCATTGCTTTGGCCATCCAGACACCCATGATCCAAGCGATTAGTGGAAGTACGATCCAGCTTATGAATACAGGGGTCCATAATTGATCTCCCCCACCCATCATCGGTAGCACTATTGCTGCAAGACCTGACAACAGAATCGCCCACAACAAAGTCAGACGTATGGGTCCTCGGCCTAATCCTGAGAAATTCGCCGCTAAACCTTCCTTCCCCCGAGCAGTCGGCCAAGCCGACATCGCGTACACCATAAACCAGCGACTCCAAATCATAGGTAACAATAGGAGACCCGAGTAACTCCTATCCACCAGAAGGGAATAAATTAACGAAACTTTCAACATAAGAAGTAACACACAGGCTAGAACACCCATGGCTCCGACCCGACTATCCTTCATAATCTCTAACATTCGATCACGGGAACGGTAGCTTAGAAGACCATCAGCTGTATCCATCCAGCCATCCAAATGCAGCCCGCCTGTCACGCCAACCCATAATAGAAGAGTCAAGACAGCCGCTGGAAGTGGGGGAAGTAATAAGGAAAATATAGCAGCACCTGACCATACGAACAAACCAATAGCCGCGCCAACAAGTGGATAGAATTTCACACTTTGACGAAACAACTCGGGTGAATAATCAAGATTCCCACGTACGGGGAACCGAGTTAGAAATTGAAAAGCGGCCGCAGCCGCTTGCCTCCATTTGCTCATAACTTATACTCCAACCTCTTCAGTTCAATTGGAATCCCTGCCGTAACTAGAAATACCTGTGAGCAAACACGAGCCACTGCCTGATTCATAAGCCCAGCAAAATCACGGTACAGTCTCCCAAGCGGATACTCCGGTACGATACCGTCGCCCACTTCATTCGTTACGAGAATGAGATTTCCTGGATAAGATGCCACTAGTTCAACAAGTCGCTGTATTTCAACTTTCACCTTCCAAGTTACCTCATGCTGTTCTTCTACAGACAGCAACACATTGGATAACCACAGTGTGAGACAATCCACCATAATTGTAGGAGCTTTCGCCCCGTTCGTGTGATCTGTCTGTCCCCATTCTTGAAGAAGCTCAGCTAAATTTATAGGTTCCTCTACAGTTGTCCAAGCGTAGTCCGCTTGACTACGCTCCATCGTATGAAGTGCAATGCGCTCCCGCATCTCATTATCGTAAGCTTGCGCCGTTGCGATATAGATTGCCTCGGGTGCTAATATCTTGCATAGCTTCTCAGCAAAAGCGCTCTTCCCACTACGTGCACCCCCAGTTACGAGAATACTCATTCGTTATTCTCCTGTGCCCCTGATGATATTCCAGCACTCTCAAAGGTAGCCATTTCACTAACAATTCTACAGGCTGCATCAATAAGATGTAGACAGATAACGCCCCCAGTTCCTTCACCGATTCGCATATCCAGATGCAAGACAGGACTTAGATCTAGTTGTTCAAGAAGTAACCGATGTCCTTGTTCATGAGAAACATGTGACACGACCATATATTCAGATGCTACAGGTGAAATCATCTTAGCGATCAAGGCTGCCGCGCTAGAAATGAAACCATCGATAACGACCGGACAACGATTAGCTGCGGCACCTAGAATGACACCTACGAGCCCCCCAATCTCAAGCCCACCTACCTTAGCTAACACATCCAACGGATCTGCGGCATCAGGTGAGTTAACCCGAAGCGCTTGCTCCACTATTTTTATTTTATGTAATAACTTTGCATCATCCAACCCTGTTCCTCTTCCGACAGCGTCTTTTACTTCTATGTTCGAGAGCGCACACATGACAGCAGCACTTGCTGTCGTATTCCCAATCCCCATTTCTCCTGTTACGAATAATCGAACACCTCGTTGTACAGCTTCTTGAACAACTTCTGCTCCAGTGAGAATCGACTGAATAGCTTCATCATGTGTCATGGCTGGGCCTTTGGCCATATTTGCTGTACCATAACGAATCTTGCGACTTAGAAGGTTAGGGTGAGACAAATCGCTCATAACGCCTATATCCACACATACCACTTCGGCATCTGCATGACGAGCAAGGACATTAACAGCGGCTCCACCTGCTAGGAAATTGTGTATCATTTGCGGAGTAACTTCCTGTGGGAAGGCACTTACGCCCTCTTCACATACGCCATGGTCTGCTGCCATAATAATAACTTCGCGTTTCGTGAACGTTGGTTTCACTTCGCCTGTAATTCCCGCAAGCTGGACAGCTAGTTTCTCTAACTTCCCTAAACTACCTGGAGGTACCGTCAAATTTGCAATGTGTGCTTGTGCTGCCGCCATAGCTTCCGTATCTAGTTGGCTTATTTCGCCAATCTGTTCCAAGAAATCATATTTCATTATTTATCCTCCTAATTATTTGATAATAGTGTTATAGCCAAAATAAAAATCAGTGTTGAGAGATCTACTTATCCAACCTACGTTAATTTCACTTCAGCTTACTACGAGCAAGGAGCACTTGGGGAACCTCAATATCGGGATGATTCACAATGACAGGATCGACCTCATACACATCTTGAATACGACTTTCAGTTAAAATATCCTGAGGTGTACCCATGCCGGCAATTTGACCTTCCTGTAATACCAACAGCTTATCACAGAATTGTGCAGCCAAATTCAAGTCATGTAAAACAGCAATCACAGTAATTCCTGAATTCGCACGCCAATTCGCTACTAATTCCATAAATTGAAGTTGATAATGAATATCCAGAAATGTCGTAGGTTCATCAAGTAACAATATTTGTGGCTCCTGTGCCATTACCTTCCCTAGTGCCACTCGTTGTCTTTGCCCTCCACTTAATTCAGCAACAGAACGATCCGATAGCTCAAGCAACTCTAATCTTGCCATAATTCCCTCTATAAGAATATCCGCATGGTCAACTTGATCGCGACCTAGCCAATCCTGAAAGGGAAATCTCCCCATCTCCAGCACATCCCGTACAGGGTAGTCCATTGCTGGAAGTCCATCCTGCTCTAGTACTGCCATCATCTGAGAGAGTACTTTACGACTATAGCCTTTGATATCCTTACCTTTAATCGTAATGTCACCAGAAGTCATCTTCTCCACACCAGATATCAATTGTAGTAATGTCGATTTACCGCTCCCATTCGGACCAATAATTCCCCACCATTCACCTTCCTGCACTGTCCAGTTCACATCTTGAAGTACCGCAAGGTTACCATAACTTTTTCCTACATCATTCACTTGAATCATAGCATCATCCCTCTCTTCTGCTTTTTATTCCTATATAACAAATAAGCAAAGAAAGGTGCTCCAACAAAGGCAGTAACGACACCCAGTGGAATTTCAGTCGGTGCAAGTAAGGAACGGGCAACCGTGTCCGCCAATACCATGAATATTCCCCCACCGATCGCAGACAAGGGAACAATGAGCCTATAATCTGGACCTACAATCAGTCGAATCATATGAGGAATAACTAGACCAACAAAACCAATAATACCAGAGACCGACACGGCCGCGGCTGTCAGTAGCGTAGACACTAACAAGATACTGATCTTGAGCCCTTCTACATGAAGTCCGAGATGAGTGGCCTGACGCTCTCCAAGGGATAACAAATTAAGTGACCTAGCGCGACTCCATATGAAGATTAATCCGAGTAATAGATACGGGAAAAGGATGACCGAATACGACCATCCTCGCAAACTCAGACTTCCCATTGTCCAGAACAAAATTTCGTTAATGGTTTTGCTAGACATTGCTGATAGAAAGGCTACAATCGCTCCCAAAAATGATTGCATCACTACCCCAGACAATATCAGACTATTTGTTGGGATCTTTCCACCTTCTCTTGCTAGAGCCAATACACCCCACAACGTAATTACACCAGCCACAAAAGCCACAAGCGGTAACGTCCATACCCCAAATAATGAATACTGGAGACCGTAAAAGATAAGAATAGACGCCCCTACAGCTGATCCAGAAGATACCCCAAGGGTATAAGGATCTGCTAATGGATTCCGAAGAACACCCTGAAAGCCTGAACCCGCTACAGCGAGTGCCGCTCCTACCAACATACCCAGAATAATCCGCGGAAGTCGTACTTTGATTACTATCTGTTCAAAAGATACACTCCAAGTAGGCGTCACAGCATCCCCAATCCAAGGTAAGCGATGTATTAAAATCATAACGATATCTTTCACCGGCAGCTTTACTGAACCTATTCCTAGACAAATCAGTAAAGTCAGCACTAGCAGTATGATCCCGACTCCGACATAACCCGCTAGCTTCTTACTCATTATTTAAACAAATCCGGATAAATAGCTTTCGCTACTTCTTTAAGCCCTGCCGTTGCTCTAGGTCCTGGACGACTTAGCAAGTTATCATCCATACCGAATACAGCTTCGTTCTTCACAGCCGTTATTTGATCCCAGCCACTACGTGCTTTAATAATCTCGTCTAGACCCTTTTTCGTTGTATCATCAATGACATTCTTAGAGTATAGAATCACATCAGGGTTATCCTGAATAATCTTCTCTTCACTAATCTCATTCCATCCTACCATGTCAGATGCTACGTTAATCCCTCCGGCAAGAGTAATCAACTCATCCATGAATTCTCCCTTACCTACAGTCCAACCTGGAGAGAATTCTACATATACTTTCTTTTTCAGTTCAGCAGTAACCGATTTAACCGCTTCAATCACTTCGTCACGTTCTTGTTTCATCTGATCCGTAACCACTTTAGCTTCAGCCTGATGGTCGGTAATTTGGCCATATAGCTCAATATTGCTTAGGATATCATCTACTGTCTTCGGATCCGTCTTGAAGATTTGAATTCCCATATCACGCAACTTCTTCACTGCTTCTTCACTCATCGAAATCCCTGTGAATACAATATCCGCTTCAGCCGCAATAATAGCTTCTTCATTTGGTTTCATGATCCCCCCCATTTTTGGCTTGGACACAACAGCCTCTGGGTAATCATCATAGTCAGCCACACCTACAATTTCACTATCAAGACCGATCGCGAATAACGCCTCCGTCTCTGCAGGCGACACGGATACGATGTGTTTAGGGGCCTCGGTGAAAGTGAATGACTCCCCTGTTGAATCCATTACCGTTAATGGATATACCGTTCTTAGTTCATCTGTTGTCGCTGGCTGGTCCTTAGGCGTTACAGATTGCTCTACCGTTGGTGTAATCTGTGCTTGTTTGTTGGTAGTGTTATTTGCACCACATCCAGCAAGTGATAACGCCAGTACTAGTGCGAGTAGGCCTGTGGTCCACAACTTCATTAATTTATTCATATGATTTCTTAACTCCCCTTCTATCTGACTAACATATAACAACAAAAAAACCTGATCCTTTATGCAAAGAATCAGGGATTACGTCTACAAGACTTTATGTTGCTCATAAATGTCCAGAGTACTCTAACTAGAACTTACGCCAGTAGGTACTTATTTGCATACGTAATCCTTTCCTCGAAGGACCGTCATTCTTCTCATAGGCAGGTCTCCTGACTTACAGGTAATCAACATCCTAGCCTTCCCATTCTACCTTATGGCAGAACAGTGACATAGAAGGATATCTCCTGTTATACAGTGGCGGGACCGTGCTGGATTTACACCAGCTTCCCTTTTAACCCGAATGAACAGCAAGCAGATAGACTAAACTAAAGTTTTCCCCCACAGTTCTATAGACTCTAAAAAAAATCAATAGTAAGGTTGGTCTTCAGTTCATTCTATATAGTCAGTTTGCCTTACGGGACCTTGAGAATCAACAATATATAATTGATTGTTCGAACGCTACATCTCTGTTGATGATTATAGGTGAAAAGCATGACTGTTACAACCAAGTTTTTGTAATTTCAACGGGTTAGTTCGATCGATTCCATCAAAAATATATGATCTCCATATATGAATACTGCCAAGCAAATAGGATATTTCAATACTCACCACGCAAAGTACCTGTCCAACATTCATCATCTAAAGTGAGTAGTACCTTTACTAAGCTCCCGGGTTCTACAGACAAATCCCAGAAGGATGTCTGTGGAATAATCATCGTTATTAGCTGTCTGATTACCCCGCCATGCGTAACAATGAACACCGATGGGTTCGTACGATCTCCTCCTGACTCAGACGCTAATGGGATTAAGCTATGTAGAAAGTCCTTGATCCTTCCGTGAAATAAATCCCAAGCTTCTCCATTCGGCGGAGTGATTATCTGTGGATCATCTAGCCATTCACAATACAGAGGGAGTCCCTTTAATTCTTCATATGTCCTTCCTTCCCAATCCCCAAAATCCATCTCTCTCAGACGGCTATCATAAACGACACCGTCTAGAAGTTCGGGAGCGACAAAAGCAAGACTTTCTCGGCAACGTTTAAGATCACTACAGACTATTTTATTAAACTTTCTTCCACTGACTTGACCCCGCAGGGGGATCAATTGATCTCGCGCTTCTTCTAATATACTTTGATCACGATGTCCCAAGTAGCGTTTATCAACATTCCACTGTGTTTGGCCATGGCGCATCAATAACAGCTCCAACGTCACTGCCATAATGTCCCTCCTACAACCCATATAACAAACAGACCTACAACTACAAATGCCAATGATGTCAGGATCATGAGTCCGATCGTAGCTTTGATATCACTTGCATTCATAATCCGCGTTGCTTCTCCCATATAAGCTCTGAAAGATACAATCCCTTGATACCTGTTCTCGCCACCCATTCTTATACCTAAGGCTCCAGCAACGGCAGATTCAGGAAAGCCACTATTAGGACTAGGATGGAGCCTCGCATCATGCTTTACAGTTCTGTACGATCTCTTATAATCTAGTCGCATGATTCTAGCGCTAATGATTAGTAATACCGCTGTGATTCTTGCAGGGATATAGTTGGCTATATCATCTAATCTGGCTGAAGCCCAGCCCAAATTCATGTACTTCTCATTCTTATAACCTACCATGGAATCTAACGTATTCACTGCACGATAAGCTATAGCAAGCGGTGCGCCTCCAATCAGGGCATAGAATAATGGCGATACAATCGCATCTACGATATTCTCGGCTACCGTTTCTACCGTTCCACGTACGATCTCAGACTCTTCTAGATGTTCCGTGTCACGACCCACAATCATGCTAAGTGCATGCCTAGCAGCAGGTAAATCACCCCTACTAAGATGACCGAATACTTCCATTCCCGCAGCTCTCAATCCTTTGACAGCAATCGTAGTGGCTATAAATATTGACTCCGCTATCCATGCAGCCCAGGGCTGGATCATATATAGCCCTTTCAGAATTCCCCATGTCAGTGCAAAAGAACCCCCTACCAGAACAATCGGTAAGAGTATACCTGCTTTTTTTAGAGCGGCAGGTTGGCTAAAGTATCGGCGTATAAGTTTTTCTATACGCTTTATGGCTTTACCCATAAAAATAACAGGATGAGGGAGCCAGCGCGGGTCACCTATCCATAGATCTATAACATACGCGGTTATTACAATCCATATGGCATTCATAACCATCATCGAAGACTTGCCTTGGCTGCTATAAGGCTCTCCATCACGGTTCCATACACGATACGTCCAATAGCCGCACCTAGTTCAGTCGCCGTTCCAGCATATGCATGCGTTGCTACATATGCCTTGTGCTGACTAACTCCGAGCACAATCGCATCCGTAGTCGTTCCCGTGGCCACTAGACCATTCTCGGAATCGCGTATATCTAGATCAGCAAGCGCCGCCGCCTTTGCCTCTACCGCCGTCATGATTGCATTCACCATGGCTGCTTGCGTCAATTGACCATCAATCATTAACATTATATTAATCGTTCCCGCTCTGTAGGCAGGAAAAGTAGTTCGCTCTGAACCCGCTCGCGCACCATTCGATACTCCAGCTGTTGTACAACAGAAGAGAGAGGCAGACTCCCCTTGTTCCTCCAATACTGCCGCATGTTCTAACTTAACCGCAGTTAGTAATCCTGCAGTTGATTCAAGTGGATAGTTCCACTCCCCGAGCCATTTCGTAATATCTCGTTCAGGATCGTCGCATTCATAGAAACGATCTACATACCTATTCGTAACCCGGTTAATATAACCTTTGCCTCCACCGTGAACCGCACTACTAAGGCTATCTAAAAGAATTGGTGAATGCAGTAATAGATGTTGATCTTCTCTAGTCAAAGTGAGTTCAGGCCATACTGTAGAATGATATTGCTTCGTTATACCGTCCACAAAAGGTGTTGTCATCATTACAGCTCCTATTCTTGTGATCCAATTTCAGATCTGTCCGTTAATACTTCTAACATTTCCTTAAGCAGCACACGATTAGCTTCATATCCCTTAACTGCTATTCTGATATACTGTGGCCCAAGCCCAGGATACATCGCACAACTACGAATGAGTATACCTCTCACTCCTAGCTCACGCTGCAACTCTTCAGCACTCCAAGGATGTGGCAGCTCCACTAAGAGGAAATTGGCCTCTCCTGGACTTACCACGCACCCGAGATCCTTGAGGCCCATCATCAGAACTTTACGTTCGGTAGAGATCACCTCCATCGTTCTCTGCTCATATTCCTCGCTAAGTTGCAGACAAATCTCGCCTGCCAGCAAAGCAAGTCCATTCACACTCCATGAGACTTGTTTACCCTGCATGCGCTTCACAATTTGAGGATTCGCCAACGTATAGCCTAATCTCAAGCCCGGAATCGCATAGAACTTCGTCATGGAACGCACGAACAGAAGATGCGGAAATCGAGCAAGTTCGGATAACAGTGACTGCCGCTGTTCTTCCGGAATGAAATCAATAAAGGCTTCATCCACTACGATATATGTATCATATTCCTCAGCCGCTTCAGCTAATGTTCGTAACTCTTCCAGTCTATACTGCACACCATTCGGATTATTCGGCTGTCCGATGAATAGAAGGTCAACCTGTTGTATTAACTGCTCGATAACACTCACCGGCGCCTTCCAATCGTCTTCTCTATTTCCATATACAGCGGACACCTCTGCGCCAAACTGCTCCGATAATTGACGATATTCAGAGAAGCATGGCTCGATAACCCCCACCTTCCGTGGATGAAGAGCAAGTAATAGGAGCGCCATACACTCAGCCGCACCATTCCCTACACAGATAGCATCTGTTGTTACGTCTAGCTTCGCTGCTAGAATCTCTTTGAACTTACGGTGACCAGGATCAGGATATCGGATAATAGAGGCTACAGCGTCCTGAAGGCTCTCCAATACTTCGTGAGGAGGTCCAAGCGGATTGATATTAGCGCTGAAATCAAGGAAAGTATCTACTCCTCTTCCGTAAAGTTGCGCTGCACTCTCTAAGTCACCACCATGTCCATATACTTCGAGCATTTCTTCATTCCCCCTACGCCTTAATTTAAGGTTGATCTTGTTATTATCATGCCGCTTATTCAACTACGTCAATGTCTCTTCTATTTCCCCTTTTGTTTCTCTACAACATTTCGTTTACAATGACAATGGATATACTAGTTATATATCAGTTCATATAAATGGAGGATTCAGACCATGCTGTTTATCGATAATCAAGGGATTCACGATCCTGCAATTAATCTCGCCATAGAAGAATATGCATTACGACATTTACCTATGGAAGAAAGCTACCTGCTTTTCTATATTAATCGTCCTTCTATAATTATAGGCAAACATCAAAATACAATTGAAGAGATCAATCAGGAATACTGCAAGAATAACAATGTACAAGTGGTACGTCGTTTATCTGGTGGAGGCGCTGTATACCATGACCTTGGTAACCTAAACTTCAGTTTTATTACCAAAGATGATGGACAATCTTTTCATAACTTCTTGAAATTCACTCAACCCGTGATCGATGCGTTGCATCAGATGGGCGTCAATGCCGAAATGACAGGTCGTAACGATCTTCAAGTAGGTGAACAAAAGATTTCGGGTAACGCTCAATTCTCCACACGTGGTCGCATGTTCAGCCATGGTACATTAATGTTCAATCTTAATCTGGATGATGTACAAGCTTCACTACGTGTTAATCCTGAGAAGTTCAAATCCAAGAGTACCAAATCGGTGCGTAGCCGTGTAGCTAACATTAGTGACCTGATGGAAGTTACCATGACGATTGAAGAGTTCCGTTCCGAGTTACTTCGTTCGATCTTCGATATGGACCCAATCGATGTTCCACAATACCATTTAACAGATAAAGACTGGGAGAAGATCCACGAAATTTCCAAAGAACACTACCAGAATTGGGAGTGGAACTACGGTAATTCACCAGAGTCTAATGTGAAGCATACGAAGAAATTCCCAGCTGGTATTATCGATTTACGCATGAACATCAGTGAAGGTCGTATCCATGATATCAAGATCTATGGTGACTTTTTCGGCGTAGGTGATGTTGCTGATATCGAGAATACATTACGGGATAAGCGTTATGAAGAGGCTGAGGTTAGAGAAACGTTGGAGAAATTTGAGATCCAACACTACTTCGGTAACATTGAGCTAGATGATTTCATCGGGCTGGTATTTCTGGAAGGGTAAGTATGTATACAAGGAGCGGGTTCCACTTAGGAATCCGTTCCTTCTTCTACCTTCTACCTTACACCTGTTTATTCTCAATGATCTCAACAAATTTAGTAGATGTGGGTGATAACGGTACACTTTTCAAAAAACATACGCCTATATTTCTCTTTGGTATCTCTTCATCTAGTTGTACTTCATATAACAATCCTTTATTTAAATAATCTTGGGAAAATTCTTTAGTTACACATGCGATCCCTAAATTTATCTTTGCAAACTCCAATAATAAATCATGTGAGCCTAATTCAAATTCTGGCGAAACCCTTATTCCTTTAGATATCATATAATCCTCTACATACTTTCTAGAATTTGATTTCGGCTCAAGTAAGATTAACGGCAGTTTTACAACTTCATCAAGACTTACCGGTTTAGATAATATCGTCTTATACTTCTCCCCACAAACAAAAATATCATGAATGTCAATACAGGATCGTAGTTCTAACGTAGGATCATCAAGCGGAAAATTACAAATTCCAATATCGACCTCACCCGATTTCAATATGGAACAGATCTCTAATGTTGTGCCATTAACAATCTTGAACTTAATATTAGGATATCTGTTATGAAAAACTTCTAAATAGGGAAGTAAAAAGTACCTAGAAATCGTATCACCTACGCCTATCTTTAACTCACCCGTCGTTAGATTCTTGAATTCCAGAATTTTCTCTTCTCCAACATGAATTAAATTAATAGCCGAATTTGCATACTCAAATAAAATACTACCTTCGTTTGTTAAAGATACCCCTTTTGGTGTTCTCTTAAAAAGAGTTGTATCTAACTCCTTTTCTAATTGCATAATCGCTTGACTAACAGCGGGTTGTGTCATGTAGAGATCTTTTGCCGCCTTGGAAAAGCTTTCACTTTTTCCCACCTTACAAAATACTTTATATAAGTCCAATTTGCCTGCCATATAAGTTCTCCTTATGTCTGGTATTCTATATATTAATTTTACTTATATCATTAGATTGATGTATATTACAAGTACAAGCAAACAAATAATCTAAATTAACTTTAATGGTTATAAGGAGCGATTATATTGGAAAGAGTCGTTGGAACAGTGGTTAGAGGTCTGCGTTGCCCAATCATAAATCGAGGGGACAATATAGAGGAAATCGTTGTAGATAGTGTGTTAAAAGCTGCAGAAGTTGAAGGATTTACCATTAATGATAAAGATATCGTTACGATTACGGAATCCATCGTTGCTCGTGCTCAAGGTAATTATGCTACGATCGATAATATCGCTAAAGATGTAAGTTCTAAATTTGGAGAAGAAACGGTTGGCGTTATATTTCCGATCCTAAGTCGTAATCGTTTTGCAATCTGTCTTCGTGGTATTGCAAAAGGGGCTAAAAAAGTTGTTCTCATGCTTAGCTATCCATCTGATGAAGTGGGTAATCACTTAGTCGATATAGACATGCTTGATGAAAAGGGCGTTAATCCTTGGATAGATGTTCTAACAGAACAACAATTCCGCGATCATTTCGGGATTAATAAACATCCTTTTACCGGTGTTGATTATATTGCTTACTATAAATCGTTAGTTGAAGAGTATGGTGTTGAATGTGAAGTTATATTCTCCAACAATCCAAAAACCATTCTAGAATATACCAAGAACGTTCTTACTTGTGATATACACACAAGATTCAGAACGAAGAAAATATTATTAGCCAATGGCGGAGATAAAGTGTATAGCCTCGATAACATTTTATCAGAGTCTATAGATGGTAGTGGATATAATGAAGAATACGGTCTACTTGGATCCAATAAATCAACAGAAGATGCTGTGAAACTTTTTCCACGGAATTGCCAACCTACCGTTGATACAATACAGGATATACTCAAAGAAAAAACAGGCAAACATGTTGAAGTCATGATTTACGGAGATGGCGCATTCAAAGACCCCGTGGGTAAAATATGGGAACTTGCTGATCCCGTTGTATCCCCAGCTTACACAGCAGGACTTGAGGGTACACCTAATGAAGTAAAGTTGAAATATCTTGCCGATAATAACTTTGCTGATTTAAGAGGTGAAGAACTTAAACAAGCTATCTCTCAATATATTAGCAATAAAGAATCAGATCTTGTAGGCTCGATGGAAGCCCAAGGGACTACACCTAGAAAGCTTACTGATCTTATAGGTTCTCTATCCGATCTAACTTCAGGAAGCGGAGACAAAGGAACACCGATTATCTTTATACAAGGATATTTTGATAACTATACAAACTAATCTTAATAACTCAGGCTTACTTGATAAATAAAAGGCTATCCTCACGCTCAATAGAATGAGTGTTAAGGGTAGCTTTTCTGTTTCTTTCAGCAATACGAATTCCGTCCCTCTGCTTTACCACTATCTGCACTGAGATTGTCCCCGTCAAGCCTGTATCTAACAAAACATGCTCTAAGTGAAGCTCTTTTCCCCGCTAATCAATTGACAACGTCACGAAAGGATGCCCGTAACTCACCTTTATGTTCACCTCTGCCCCTGTACTCCTTCCTATTGCTTCACCTTCAGCTCGCCCTTTCGGTGATCTCGATTTTCCTTGACGCGCTTTGTTTACAAGTGTAAACTTTGATTAACGTTTACACCTGTAAACAAAATCATTCGAAAATGGTGATGACTATGAACAATCCTCCACACATTACTGAAGCCGAAAGTGTAGTGATGAAGCTTCTATGGCAGAAGGAACCTTTGTCAGCTATTGAAATCATTTCCGAGTTGAAGAATCAGATGCACTGGTCGGATCAGACGATAAAGACATTTATTAATCGGCTACACAAGAAGAATGCTATTCGATTTGAAAAGTCTGGTAGGAACTACTTATATTATCCACTGGTTTCACACAATGACTATATAAAAGTAGAGAACAAATCCTTCCTAGATAGGATTTATAATGGGGCCGTCGGAATGTTGTTTGCTAAATTTCTCGAAGAAGAAAAACTCTCCGAAAAAGATATTGAACAGCTTCAACAGCTTTTGGAAAAGGCGAAAAGAGACGATAGCTAAGCATATCGTCTGATAGAAGGAGAGCTCGTACATGAAAATAATAGAAGCGATTTTTTCCCTCATGTTGACCGCATCCCTGGCATCAACTTTAATCATATTGCCTTTGCTCTTGATTCGGAAGCTGCTTAACAAGCGACTTGGCCCTAGAATTTTCCTTATATTGTGGTTTATTGTATTGATTAGACTACTTGTTCCTATAGCTCCACAAAGCCCTGTCAGCCTGTTTAATCTTATCCCACAGGCAATGCAGTATGAATTTATTTTACATAAAAAGAGTGATATGCATGAAGTTTCGGCGTAAACCAACTTTGAATCCAGTGTAGCTTTACAGAATAGCGAAGAAGAAGTACATCTTAGTCCTGGTCCCCATCCAATGGAAGAACTAAGTTCTATAATCGTAAATCCATACCCCAAAGCGAATCCGTATGCAACAGATTGGGATTGGCTAGATAACATGCTAACGATCAGCTCACTTATATGGCTTGTAGGACTTATATCCTTGGGTCTGTACTTCCTATTTCTTACCCTGGGATTCAGAATAAGAGTTGGAGAATCCCGCAAGTTAGACAACAAAGAGGTACTCTTCATTCTGGAGGCGTGCAAAGAGAAATTGGACATTACAAAAACGATTCCTATTTATGAGACCAATACCCTCCATAGCCCTTGTATTTATGGCCTGACGAAGCCGAGAGTTTATTTGCCCGAGGATATCGTAACGATTGCCCCTCACGCCAGCTTACGCACTACATGAACTGACCCACTATAAACGTAAAGACTTATGGTTCAATTCTCTGTGGACGCTGACTGTAATGATCCACTGGTACAATCCAGTTGTGTGGCTTTCCATGAGAAAAATGAAGGTCGACCGGGAGGTCGCATGCGATGCAAGCGTACTTGAAGTGCTTGGCGAGCAGGAATCTTCATCCTACGGTATGACACTCCTTATGCTGTCACGGTTATTTTCTCAAAGCTCTTCCCCCCAGGTCAATCTTTCGCATTTCTTTGACAACAATAATAATATGAAACGGAGAATTACAATGATCGCAAAGTTCAGAAAAGGTTCGTATAAACTATCTGCTGCCGCTATAATCTTGGTTCTTGCCTTGAGCGTCATCTTGCTCACCAATCGGGCGGGAACTACAAAGATCGCCGATTCGAACGTTAATGCTAACACAGGCCCCATGGAGGAAATGACTTCTTCGTTCAAGATCGTCAGACCGATAGATACGTTCAAATGGTTCAATAATCTGGATCGAGCGAACGATTTTGCCAATTTTGACTTTAAAGTACCTGACTATCTGCCCGAAGGTTATCAGCTTAGGAATGTGGAATTGAATAAGCTTTTCAGTAGCGCTAATCAAGCTGACCTTATTGATATAGTAACCATTACTTTTGTATCCAATTTCGGAACAAAAGACGAAAAAAACATGTATTTGATCGCTTCCAAAGGTAAGGGTACTATGCTGAAGCACAATTTATTGTGGGGCGCTCCGTATTCACAACAGGCCGGACTAGCTCCTTCTACCCAGCAGGACATGGTTACGATGGGCAATATCAAAGGTACTTTATTCACGAAAACGCAAGGCAACAAGAACAAGCAGGAAATAGCCAAAAGCTTCCTCTGGCAGGACAGGGACGTATCGTACGCGATCAATTATCATAGCGAGAATAATACCTTACAAGATGAACTTCCTCAGAACCGGAGGAACATCACGCAAGGGGAGTTGGCAAAAGTCGTGCAATCCTTTACTTTCCCGCAGCAGATCCAGCATGTCCGTTACGACGGGGAGGGAAATTCATTTCCTCTAAACGATCAGACGGATTTGCTCGAAGCGAAGAATATTCTCGGCTTTACGGTGAAGCTCCCGTTCGACTTACCCGACACTGGGCTGACGCTGATCGACTCGACATTGCTGAAGGCTGGAGATCAGAACACCGGGTTCTCGTTTCGACAGGGATCGGATGCCCTGTGGAATACCTATCACGCAGCATACGATTCCCAAATCTATGGCCAGAACGACGAGCTCTCGCTTTATCAGAGCCAAACACCGCTTTTCGATACGACCAGACTCTCGCTCATTCGGAAGCTGGAGATGAACGACATCGAAATCTCAGCCTACGTCGACAACGATCATATTTACTTTGGACCCCTCTATTCTGGCAACGGCTTAGACAAGACGAAGGTCAAAAGTCAAACCTATTACTCTTGGAAACAAGATGATATTTATTATGCCGCCATCTTCTTGGGTATGGACAAGAACCAAGAAGAAAACCTGAACAGTCTGGTGCTCGCTCCTCTTCAATAGATTGAAGATACCTAAACCGTTAATCGTTCAATTAATCTAACTACGATCTCTTCGTGAGAAATCGTTGTGTTGTCTTTTGCTTGAAGAAATAGTTTTCTTCCGACTTCAAATAAAGGGATTTCAAGCGTCGTTATATTCATGATTTTCGCTATAGGTTGATTATCAAATCCCATTAATGCAAGCTCATTTGGAATTACAATATGATGTTTATTACAGCAGGTTAATATTCCAGCAGCTACTTGGTCACTAGAAACTAATAATGCCGAAGGTGGATTACTCATATTTATTAAACGTTGTACTACCTGTTCGCCATCTTCAAAGTTAAAACAATCATAGAAAACATAATTTGAATCAAAAGGCTGATTGAATTTCGTAAGAAAATCTTGATAAGCTGTTGCTCTTTGATTGCTATTGGTTCCTGTTCTTCTTCCTATGCTATAGCCAATTTTTTGATGGCCTTTATCATGTAAATACTCTAAAGCTTTAGAGAAACTTTTATAGTGGTCGATAAACGTTGAAGATATCTTTGTACCTCTCGCATCCTCACATAGAACAATTGGACCGTAAGACACATACTCTTCTATAGTACTCCACTCTGATATTCTGGAACATATGATTAATGCATCTATTTGCTTATCGCTTAGCATAGTCAAAGCTTCAATCTCTCTTTCCACCTCGTAATTCGTTTGGAACAGAACTAACTTATAGTTGTTTTGTAGAGCTTCATTGGCTATACCTTCAATTAACAACCCAAAGTAGGGATGATTCGAGAACGGGACAACAACACCTATAAGGAAGGTTTTCCCCTTGCTTAAATGAACTGCATTTATATTCCTTTGATAATTGCTCTCCTCAATGGCTCGTTTAACCGCATCCCTCTTATCTGAGCTTACATAAGGATGATTGTTCATTACACGAGAAACTGTCGTTACCGATACTCCTGCCATCTTTGCAATATCTTTAATATTAGCCATACGAATGCCCACCTTTTCAATAAAACTTTCTCTTGCTCTGAAACGCGTTTCATCCATTAAGCTTAGCCTCTAACTAAAAGGAGGAATGTTATATGGTAGTACTAGTGGGTATAATGTGCTACGTTTTGTTGTGTAGTTCTATAATCATTTTGTCGGCAATAGCTATTTCACTCTATCAACAAGAGGAGTCTCCACAAAAGAAAAAAGACCCCTACAGCTATTTATTCGAGGTCTACGATGAGTAATAAATAGGATCTCTCTAAATACTCGACTCCTATTATTGTATTTCATTAAGTGAGCAACTATCCAAGTTTCATGTCTTCCCACAAACAAAAGGCTACCTTCACTCGAATGAATGAGCTCAATAGGCAGCCTATCTGTGTTTATTTGAATTTGCGCCAATCTTGACTACTATTCTCTAGTAAGTGTTCGAAGTTGTTATCGAGCTTCTTCTGTTCAGCTTGACGTGCCTCTACAATTCTAAGTTGTTCAGCTTCCTTCTTCTTCTGTTCCTCTGCCTTCATCTCATCTGCCTGTGCCTTCAATTGATCAAGGATTTCACCACTTAGTAAATCTTTCAGCGTGGTTGGGGTATAGTCAGAAGCAGGCTTTGGAGCATGGGTAGGTTTTTTCTTATTAGCCATATCATCATCTCCATTTCCAACCACATTATAACAGTTTTAGATAGCTCATTCTAGGATTAAAGAATGGACTTATTTATTTCAATGCCCATTATTAATAGATACTAGATAAATATTCAAGTTCACAAACAAATAGGACGCCATATATTGTAAATTATTGTCTTGTATATATATTCATCATTTATTATAATATTGTCGAATTAGTTCATTTTATGTAATATACTGTAATCCAAAAACCGCATCCAACCTACTCAGATCGTCAATCTATCATGATGTTCCACGGGTCAGATTCTAGACCCTCTTTATATTCTAGAAGTACATAAATTTACAGGATGGTGTGTAATGACTAATCAAAGAGATATCGCGTTAGCAATTATATTTACAGTACTCACATGCGGCATTTATGGGATCTATTGGTTTATTGTTCTAACCAATGATGTCGGAGATCTAAGTGGAGACAGCTCATTTACGGGAGGAAAACATTTCCTTCTAACACTGGTCACATGTGGAATTTGGAGTTTCATTTGGGCTTATCAGATAGGTCAAAAACTCACAGAAGTACAAAGACGACGTGGTGCATTGGTATCAGATAATTCGGTTCTATACGTCATCCTTACGATCTTCGGTCTGAGTATCGTTACGTACGCCCTAGTTCAATCGGATGTCAATAAACTTGTCTAAGTTTAACCTTGATCCAAAGAGACACCCCAGACTATATTGGGGTGTCTCGCTTGGCGTTGCAGGACTATTGTATCTTAAAGTATGGTTGCCAATGACCCAAATTTCTATTCCCTGTGTTTTTCACGAATTAACAGGATTATATTGTCCGGGATGTGGAATAACGAGGGCTGTTCTTTCCTTGTTAAGATTAGATTTCGCTCAGGCATTTAGATATAACCCCTTGATTTTTATTTTACTTCCTTTATATACGATGTATTTCCTTACAAAAAAAAAGCAAATGCGGCGTTCAAGTAATGGGATTATGGTTGTCATGTTGACCCTTACCCTCGCATTCGGACTACTGAGGAATATTCCATTTTTGGATTTCTTAGCTCCAACGATCGTTGGTTAGTATCTTAGTTAACAACATAACCCCCTTCTTTCATAACACTGTTAATAGCATTGCTATAATGTACGTTCTAAGTCGAATATAGATAAGCTATTCATCTATTAATCTTAAAAATTTCATATCATACGCAATAACCACTTGCCAGTACGAAAATAAGGGTATTGAATGCATAATGCATCCAATACCCTTATTCTTATATCAGTATTATTCTTTGCTGTTCAAGATCATCGTTACGGCTTCTGCTCGAGTGGCCGGTTTAAGGGGTCTAAAGCTACCATCTGAATATCCAGAAATGATTCCTTTTTGTACAAGTGCAGCTACACTACCTTGTGCCCAAGAAGATATCTCAGCATGATCACTCAATGATGAAAGGTCCGTTTCAGGCGCTAGTTTTGCTGCCCGCATGATCATCAAAGCGATCTGCTCACGTGTAATCGGATCGTTAGGTCCGAAGTGCTCTGCATCATAGCCTGAGACAATACCGTTCGAAATGGCTGTAGAAATCTGTTTTGCTGCCCAATGTCCCTTGGTATCCGAGAACACTTGACTACCTTGCTGATCTAATTGATAGGCTTTAACTAATACCTGAACAAACTCAGCTCTCGTAATGGTTTTGTTGGGAAGGAACGTACCATCGGTATACCCAGAAATTGCACCAAGATCAACTAACTGCTGAATTTGTTTCTCAGCCCAATGCCCTTTAATATCTTTTAGAATCGTCTTAGCCTCTTCAGCTTCTACTGCATCTTTCTCAGTAGCCAATACAGCAAACATTGTAAAGTGTTTAACATCGCCACTAATTTGACCGGTAACTGGGTTGAACTGGGTATTATCTAAGACAACCCATTCTTTCGTTACCTCATTGAACCAATGAATGGCATACTTATACTTATTGGTGTCTATATCAGCCAAATCTACTAACATCGTAATCGTGACAAACTTATCAAAGTTGCCTGGTTGATCCTTCGTAATTGAAAAGACATCACCTACGAAAATGGTTTTTGGTGTCGTCAATAGACTAGATACATCCGTTACTTGTTCAATCTTGACTTTAATATTTCCTGATAAAGCATTGCTAGGAAATGTAATCTTTACACGTTTACTAGCTACTTCTCCCCCGATGGGTCCGTAAATATCAGGTACGAGAGTAACCGTCGGTCCAGCTCCAGATCCGCTACCAGTTCCACTACCAGTTCCACTACCAGTTCCATCACCAGATCCATCACCAGATCCATCATCATCTGATGAAGAAGTTATTGAATAAATGGCGCTCATGATCCCGCTATCTACCATTCCCTCATATACTGCAATCGCTTGGATCGTCTGAGCGCTGCTTACAACAATTGGCGTGCTGTAAAGAGTGCTGCTTCTTGTTGGACTACTACCATCAATAGTGTAGTAGATCGCCGCACCTGTCGTTAAGCTGCTTAATGTTACTTTTGTTCCTGAGGCAACGGCCCCACTCACAGGACTTGCCGACGGTTTGACCACTGTCGCCACTGTCGATCCTGCTGTCACGACCATAGGTGTCGTCGAAATCTGTTCCCCTTGACCGACTTGAACCTGATAGGTGCCAACTACTTCATGCTCCCCAAGTGTAATCGTGTCGCTATATATGCCACTCACTACTTCGGCTACGTTAAAGTACAGGATGCTATGATCGGGACGATAGACTTTAATAATAACCTCGGATAGATCGGATGTGCCCGTGATGTTGATTGGACTACCCGGATGGATTGTGCTAGATACGGGGTTAACCGTCACAGCCGCGAACAATGTACCTGGAAACATGGCTACGCATAACACGACAATTAGTGATAAAATCCATGTGCGTTTTCTCACTTATGCTTTACCTCTTTTCTGTTATTATTCAATATAGATGTTGTGACAGAAACATACTTTATGCTCCTTACCACCCGTTATAATATTCTGCAAAGAGCTCATCAAATTCTGCTTGCGTAACTCCCGTTGCAAGGTTATATCCCATGCTATCTATGCTCTCTCCACTTATGAGAAAAGCTCTAACCGAGTAATTAACATTCGTCGATATATCAGCTAAATTGAAATGAGCTTTAAACGTTGAATAATTATTCAATTCATCAACCGTATAAGAAACCGTACTAACGGGTACATCCCCATCCATTAACTGAAATACAGCAGTACCTTGTTCATCGTATACATTGTACATATCTGCAGTATTTATATTCACGAGCACTTTAGCCGTTGCCGTGATCCCACCACTCGCCTGATCGACAAGCGTAGTCATATTGTAAGAGTCTTCCGAGTTATAAACATCTTGGTTCACTTCTACAAATGTATAACCATCCGCTTTGACAACGATTCTATTCTTACCTTCAAGTAATACACCTGAATGGAACAGGATTTCCCCATATATATTTGTTCTCCAAATATCTGTAAATTGTTTCTCATTCGTAATCGTATAGTTCTCAGGCTGTATAACTTCACCGTTCACTTCTATCGCTGTAATTTTACTTACCCATTCTGAATTCGGTTCGAACGTAAGCCCGATTGAAGTATTTGTAAAAGGACTTGTTTCATTGTCATTTACATAAGGAGCTTGCTTTCTAACAGTAACTTCCATAGTATGCCTAATCTTATCCCCTGTAGCATCTGTAACATCAAGACTCACAGTAGCAGTACCTACTGCGATCGGATGTAAAGCTAAATATTGATTATATATGCTTCCGTACCAATTATGATCAGCTATTACCACATCCGTATTCGAGCTTGTAAAATTGCTAAAATTCATGAATTCGCCTTCAGGATCTTTGAACAGATCATTTACACCATTAAGTGTGGCATCCCCTAAAACGACAGTTTTTTCATTCACAATAGCAACCGGCGGCTTGTTCGTACCAATCTCTCCATCCGTTGAAACGGTAAATGTACCAAATCCAACAACTACTCCATCCGCATCAACCTCAATGACAGAAATAGTCTGCCCAACAGAAGCAGGCACAAACGGGTT
This sequence comes from Paenibacillus sp. DS2015, assembly GCF_050433705.1. Taxonomy (NCBI): domain Bacteria; kingdom Bacillati; phylum Bacillota; class Bacilli; order Caryophanales; family Paenibacillaceae; genus Paenibacillus; species Paenibacillus sp. DS2015. The sequence goes on from NZ_JBNPWS010000004.1 coordinate 251,958, forward strand.
ATTGCTTATATTGATACTGTAAATATTAAGGAGCGAAGAAGCCAGTGTACCTTCGTAGATATTCGGTTCAGCACTTTCCTGACCAGATGTGGCGTAGAAGGTGTTGGAACCGGCAATTCCATTGAATTTAGTTTTCGCCAACGTGACCATAGATCCACCTTGCAACGTAAGAGTGCGCGAAAGTGCACCTACTTGGCTTCTTCCTACCACCGTGATATCCTTACTACCTGTATCACCATGACTATCCGTTGCAGTGACCCTAACTGTGCCAGCTTCTATTCCGGTCAGTAGACCCGTTTCCGCTTCAATACTCGCATAAGTCTGCGTTAAAAGTTCATTCCCTGCTTCAACGTCGTAAACACTCCATGTTACAGTTTGTCCCCATTCTTCTATCATTTGTAGATCTAATCCAACTTTGACACTAATTGCATCATTCTCTCCTTTTACCATAGGGGATGAAGCTGCCATTGCCCCAATCGGTAGAATAGATAGAGCTAAGACCAACGCCATCAACACGGACAACATTCTGAATTTCATCTTTCCTTTTGCAGTTACTCTATTCCCATCTTTCATCATTCGCCATTTCTCCCTCTTTCACATCGTTTATTCGACATTATTAACTTTATTACTATAGTCCTATTTTTCCCATAAAAAAATCCCCCGTTTGGGGGATAAGGTGGGCAATAAGAGGGGGATTTAAATCCTATTGCGAAACTTTGTATAGCTTCTCTCAACTAAATTGTCTACTTAGAGAGGAGAATATCTATCACATTATTTTTTAATGAAAGGGAAAGGAAACTCCCTTTCTTTTTTTATTTATTCTGAATGAAGGAATTGTCCACGATCTTCGACACATCGATCTTCTCTTTTAGGAATCCTAGCTCCAAAAGCAGGTCTGCGGATGCTTGAAGTTCCGTTACGACATCATCAGGAATAACTTCGTTCTGGGAACCATAGTTATCCGCGAGTACCTTAACTAGTGCCACATCTTGCTTTTTCAACTCAGCGTACGTTTTTAGTGCTTCATCATAGTTTGCTTTCTCATAGTCGACGGCCTTTTGGACGACCCTGAGGTAAGCTTCGATCGCTTCTGGATGCTCTTTCGTAAAATCAGCCCTGAATGCCGTGAATACGGGTGATGCAATGTTTAGTGATTCCCCACTGCCAATTATCGTTGCACCGTTCTTGTTGACCTCTTGATAAGCAAACGGATCAGCGGTTACCCAGGCATCCAACTGTCCACTCTCGAACGCAGGCTGTGCATCCGGGATAAGTAGGTTTACGATGTTCACATCTGATTCCTTGAGTCCGACGCTTTTCAATGCTTTTACAAAAAACACATGGTTCGTCGTGCCCTTTGCTAGGGCAATCTGTTTACCTTTCAAATCAGCCAATTCCTTAACATCACTTCCCTTAGGGACAATGATATAATTAATACCTTTTAGCCCGGTAGAAAGAAACGAGGTTAATTTCAGATCAACCTTCCCAGCCAATGCTGTAATGACCCCGCCATCCACCAATGTCGTTACGTCTAGTCGCTTAGCAGCTATGGACTCGATGGCTTGTGGACCACTTTGGAAATCGGAGATCTCCACTTTACCATTGATTTTGGCGAATTCTTCTTCAAACCAACCCTTATTTTGCGCCAGCTTGAGCTGGTTGCTACCCCCGTTGATACCGATACTAATCGTGAATGGCTCCGACTTCACTGTTGAAGCCTCTCCCGAGACAGCGGAATTGGATGACCCAGGTGAAACGGATGCCTGATTGTTGCTATCCTTGCCACAAGCGCTTAATAGGATCGCAAATATGAGAATGAGTGTAGTTCCGAGCAGCATTGATTTTTTCATTGTTATAACTCTCCCCTATGAACACAGTATAATTTCAATTTATAAGTTTTATATTTACTCGCTTGCGATTTCTAGAACTAAATCCGCTGCAACATCACGGGCTCCATTCTCGGTATACAGCTCAACTTTGCTCAATTTACCTTTGAATTCAAAGGGTGCCTCGTAATCGGTTGTAGTCGCTGATATTGGATTTTTACCAACGGTAAAGCCACCACCACCGAACATCACTGCTGCGGTTTTCTCAATAACACCTTCTCCGACCCGATCACCGTTAATGTAAAGTTTACCTATACCTGTATGCTCGCCCGTCTTAGAATATTGAAAGGTCAGCGTAGACTTGCCCAGCGGCACTTCGATATCTGAGGTTATGATATTGAACTTTTCACCGACATAGTTGTAGACGAACACAAGGCGATTGTTCTTCACATAGAAAGAATATCCACCGAAGCGACTGCCTTCGGCCACGAGCACTCCATCATCGTCTGCTGATACGCGTTCTACCGAAGCATCGAATGAGAATGAACGATTACGTAGATCAGGTCCTCTTAAGAACCGGGTACCATTTAGAAAAGTGTGATTAGCCGCGAGCGGAACATTGCCCTCATCCCCATAGGAATTCTTCAGACGCCCCCACAAAGAACGGCCATCTAACGGGAGCACACCGTATTTCTCTGCTTCAATCCACCACTTCTCAATAAGCTCGTTTACCTTTTCAGGATACTCACTTGCCAAATTCGTTGTCTCAGAGAAATCCTTATCCAGATTGTATAATTCCCAAATATCATCCTCATAGCTAGAGCCACCACGATGGTTCGTCACTGCTTTCCAGCCTTCGTGGTAAATAGCGCGATGCCCGATCATCTCGTAATATTGCGTGCCTCTACGGGTCACCGCATGAGAGTCATCGAAGGAATAGGTGAGACTGACACCTTGAAGCGGTTGCTGCTGCACACCATTAATGGATGCTGGCAGTTCGATACCGACCAGTTCCAGAATCGTTGGCATAACGTCAATGACATGATGATATTGTTGGCGGATACCCCCACCGTCTTTAATCCCGTTTGGATAGTGAATAATCAGAGGCGTCTTAACCCCTCCAGCATGTAGCCATGTTTTATAGTACTTCAGCGGTGAATTGCCTGCTTGCGCCCAGCCTGCGGGATAATGAATATTCGTCGTTGGTCCTCCCCAGTCTTCGAGATGAGCCAAGTTCTCCTCTAAGGTTCCTTGGATTCCATTGTAGTTCTTAGACATATTCCATGTACCATGCTCGCCACCATCACCACTAGCTCCGTTATCTGAGATGAGGACGATGATCGTATTATCAAATTGCTCAATATCTTGAAGGAATTGAATGACCCGCCCAATATGATAGTCGGTATGATCAAGAAATCCAGCAAATACTTCCTGCGCCTTGGCATAAAGTCGTCGTTGATCTTCGTTCAGTGAGTCCCAAGCCTGAACACCCGGATTTGGTGGAGGCAACAACGTGTCCGCCGGTATAATACCAAGCTCCTTTTGCCTTTCGAACCATTGTTCCCGGACTTTGTCCCACCCCTGATCGAATCTCCCTTTATACTTGTCGATATATTCCTGCGGCGCATGATGGGGATCATGCGTCGCCCCGTACGCTAAGTATAGGAAGAAAGGCTTATCTGGTGCTGCCGCCTTCTGATCTCTGACATATGCAATCGCCTTATCTGTAAGATCCTCTGTGAGGTGATAACCCTCCTCGGGTAATTTTGGAGCCAATACCTCATGATTATCTTGATGCAGCACCGGCTCGAACTGGTTCGTACCCCCACCCAAAAAGCCATAGAAATGCTCAAAACCTCTTCCTAGCGGCCAATTATCAAAGGGTCCTGCCGCATTCTGATCTTCGTACGGTGCAAGATGCCATTTACCTGAAATGAAAGTACTGTAGCCATTATCCTTTAGAACCTCGCTAATTAAGCCTGTTTCCTTGCTCACTTTACCTCGTGTATGTGCATAGCCCGTATTCAAATCCGATACACAAGACATTCCTATCGAATGGGGATTGCGCCCACTAAGCAAGGAAGCTCGAGTCGGCGAACAGATCGCCGTCACGTGCGAATTGGTATATCTCAATCCACCGGCTGCTAGAGAATCAATGTTTGGTGTTTCAATCGTAGAGCCATAACTCCCTATCTGCGCATAACCCAAATCATCTAGCACAATATACACAACGTTGGGTGCCCCTTTCGGAGGCTTTGCTCGCTCCGGCCAGCTTGGCACTGTCTCCTCAAGTGTGTGACCTACGGTTCCTTGCTCATTAACAACGTAACGGGACAATCTATCTTCTGCCATCTTCACGCCTCCAATTTCTAATTATATAATCCACATATGTTTAGTAGGTTTAACGAATAAATTTTTTATGGTAAATGTTTATTCATACCCCACTCTCAACCGCAATTTGCAAGGCACATTAGAATTTCACTGCACTATGAATCTCACGTTTTGTCTAAATAACACAAAAAACCACTGGATGAGGCTCACGCCGGAATATTGCATCTTCATCAATAATCCATTGTTCGCTTCCAGTGGTCTGGTCAGCTATGTAATTTCACAAATTAAATATTATTCAATCTGTGCTCAGTTTATCAGTAAAGAAAATAACTGTCAATCCATTATTTATAATTCCAATCTGTTTACAGGTGATTAACCATTTAGAAGATACCCTATTCTTTCTGAGTGAGTTAAAGAGATCATATAAACCATTATTCCTGCCTCAGATGCGCTATAATATCCTCAAATTCAAACTGAATTCCTTCGTATAGATCAGTAGAACAATAAACATTAAACCCTGATAGCGATATCACGTAGCGTGCCGCCATTTGCATAGGATCCCCTGCTTTAATCTGTCCTTGTTGCTGTCCTTCAGCAAGGATACCCGATAGTAACTGAGATTGAAGAATCACCTCCATTAGTAAATCTTCCTTCGAATTAAAATAATGGTATACATTGGCTGGCGTAATTCCAGAAGCTTGGGCAATATCCTGCATTCGAACTCCCTGTAACCCTCTTATAGCAAACAATTGCCTAGATTTATCTAAAATATTATTCCGCTGTTTCTCCCTAAGTTGCACATCTCTCTCCACATTTCTGGCCAACTTTAGTCCCCCTCCTAGCATCCAGGTTCGTACTGACCTAATTTCCCCTCGTAAATCAAATGTAGTCGGTCGCTTTGCCGAAAATCGTCCGGTGTAACCAGCGCCGGGAGCTTATTCCATAGCTTTATGCCGGACCGCTCTAGAATTTCCGCGACGAATTGCGAACAAAAGTAGGAATTACTGAATTCGACCGGTTCTTTGAGTGCAATCCCAATCACGCCCAGTATGTTATAGAGATACTTTTGGTGCTTTTGGATAAAGACCTGCAAGACCCGCCTCATCTTCTCGATTTCACGCTCGGATACTTGAAGCTCATAGATCACGCAAGTCGTATTGGGATACTTACTGTACGTCCCCGTCTTAATATCTTCTTTCACGAATCCACCATTCAGAGGGTTGTTCGGATGCTTTCTCCCGAAGCTGTACAACTCCGAAAGTTCCCGGTCAAAGGAAATCGAAGCGTGGTTGTAAGGGGCTTTAGTATAGCCTTGAATAATCTTCGTAAAAATCGTTCCGGTATTCGTAAGTAAGATAAAAACCGATCGATCAGCTGTCATTTGCAATATTTCCCCTTATCAAATTAGTACTATTCCTTCATAATAGCATATGATTCCTCTAATAGAATCCTATCTTGCAAAAAGTGGGTGATCGGCAATGAACAGTTCGCTATTAACGTTAGTGCTTATTTTTGCAGCCTTATCGGCCATCCAATTGATTTACTATCTGATAGGCAGAATACAACCGAATAAAGACTATACGCCCATTGGATCTCGAATCAAGACCTGGTGGGGCATGCTCTTCGTCTTTTGCTTGGCAACCCTTTTCAACCCAATCGTTTCTCTACTATCCCTAATGGTACTCAGCTTTTTCGCGCTGAAAGAGTATTTCTCCATGATCAGGTCGAGAAAGGCTGACCGCAGACTGTTCCTGTGGGCGTACTTATCCATTCCCCTACAGTTCTATTGGATTTATATCGAGTGGTACGGGATGTTTATTGTCTTTATCCCTGTCTATGTATTCTTGCTCCTACCGCTCCCGCGATTGATAAACAAAGGAACGTTAGGCTTTCTGCACGGCGTTAGCTCGACCCAATGGGGACTCATGCTGATGGTTTTCGGGCTTAGCCACTTGGCCTATTTCCAATTTGCTACGCCGCAGTACGGGGCGGGACTCGTTCTTTTTCTAGTGGTGTTGACGCAACTCAATGATGTCGTACACTATCTAGCATCACTCTATGTTGGTAAACGAAAAGTGGTCCCTACGGCCAACCCGCATTTGACTTGGGAGGGTTTTGCTTGCGCATTTTTAGTAACGACAGGGGTCTCGTATCTGATTTATCCCTACCTGACACCACTCAACCCGACCTTCGGGCTCGTTTCCGGTATGTTGATCAGCCTGAGTGGTTTCTTCGGTAGCTTAACGGTTTCTGTACTGAAGCGGGATTTGTTAATTGGCGATGATGATAAATTCGTTGCTTTGAAAAAAAGCTACTTAAGCCGAGTCGATAGCTTGACCTACACCTCGCCGGTCTTTTTCCACGTCATCCGTTATTTTTTCGATTTTATGTAGCGATTCTTAAATCTTCCGAAACAACTGCTCCCCTTTTGTCTGGATATATCTATACATAAGACCGCATACGGCTATCATAATCATTCCAATACCTAACAAGATAAGACTTCCATTGACTTGGGAAAGGAGCAGAGATATACCCAATGGAATGACTAGACTGATAAATCCAATCAACATGGATACGAGGACCGCTGCACTCTGTTTGACCACCAGAACCTCACTTGTCCACTCCATTTTTGGCAGTCTCAGATTGACAATAACACCCATCATTGCTGAAAAGAACGCATATATGATTGGGATCGCAAGCAATAAGAAGCTTTCAATCCATCCCGTTCTGAGCGATATCATGAGCATCACACAACTGATGACCAGGATAGGTATTGTAACGGTGAGATTCACCGCAACTTTGCTAAAGAGTATGGATCGATGCGAAACGGGTGAGCTTTTTAGTATCCATAAATGATTACCCTCAAGCGAAATGGAACTTGATGTTGTGCAGCTCATAATCACAAAAAAAGAAACAAAAATCGGAGCCAGCGTACTCAGATATTGTGACAATTCCGGGATTTCGATCAGTTCACCTAACTTCTCCGAGCTGGTAAACAATAACGCAATTGACATCACCAGTAATAGAATCATGCCAATACTCGTATTCAGCACATATAAAGAAGAACTAATATATCGACGCAGTTCCTTTTTATACAGGGCACGAAATGGAGATGAAGCTACTAACGGCTTCATGATATATTTACTACTTGCATGAGAGGTCGATAAACCTGTATGAATAGCTTTATATCTTGTACCAAGCACCGTAGAAAATATCATAAATGAAAGCCATGATATCGCAATAAATAATAAGAATGAACTCATCCGATACGAGCAAAGGGCATCTACATACATAGCTGATAGAGGATACAGCTTAAATATCATATCTGCCAGCACCGTACCCATATTATCAATCATTACCTGTTCGTTCCCATCAATACGAAATGAACCCACCATGAATACAATAATTACGGCAAAGGTTAACACAAGACTTATCATTCGACTCGCTTTAAACCGGGAAGAGATCCAGCTAATAAGGGCACCAATGATCGTTGCCGCAATGATGGGTAGTAACGGAATAAATAAAAGTGTTATGAGAAAAAACAGATAATATAAAACCCCAGGATTCACTTTTATAGCATATACCGCACCTGCTGGTAGCATGATCATCAAAGTAAAAAACAAATTCAGCACATAGAGCTGAAGAACACGGCTTGCTACAACATGACTCGTCTTCATGGGTAACGACATAATCAAATCGTAATCTTTATAGCTAAATAGTACACCGCTTGCTTTATAGATCGTTGTGAAGAACGCAATAATAGAAGTTACAGCCATCATAATAGCAAGCAACAGATCCATCCGGCCCATTTGTTCAAAGGTCAGTGCCATCATATAGCTGTATCCAAATGAAGCTACTGCAATCATGGCCACACCCATTAGAATACCGATGCTCAGCAGAAGGAATTTGCGTCTTTCCTTAACATCGCGCGTATGTAATGCTTTATTCAAGCCAAATGAAGAAAATAACTGTATCTTTGTTAATCTCCATATATTAATCATTGGCTATCAACTCCAGGAATACTTCTTCAAGACTATGGTTACCCTTTACTTCTTCTGTCTTGCCATGAGTTATCAATTGCCCCGCTTTTATGATCGCTATCTTATTGCAGAGCTTCTCTGCCACATCCAGCACATGGGTTGAGAAGAAGATTGCACTCCCCTGGCTGCACAGATCTACCATGATTGTCTTTAACATATGAGCAGCTTTGGGATCAAGCCCCACAAAGGGTTCGTCTAGCACTAACAACTGTGGTTTATGAATGAGAGCAGAGATTATAGCCAGTTTCTGCTTCATACCATGAGAATACGATGAGATCATATCCCCTAAATTGCTCGTGATCTGAAAAGCATCGCTGTATTTTTTGATGAGTGACTCACGATCCGCTTTGGATACGCTAAAGAGATCACCTATAAAATTCAAGTACTGTATGCCGGTAAGATGATCGTATAAATCTGGATTATCAGGAATATACGCAGTCATCGCCTTACAGGCGACTGGGTCTTTCTTAATAGAGATACCGTCAATTTCAATTTCTCCTTCTTCAAAGTCAAGGACACCTACTACTGCCCGAAGAGTCGTTGTTTTCCCTGCACCGTTATGACCGATAAAGCCGTAGATATCACCACGTTCAACCACTAAATTCAAATCGTTTACTGCCTTTTTACCACCCTTATAGCTCTTGGTAAAATGTTTTATTGTGAGCATCTTCCTTCACCTCTTCATTGGTATGTATATATAATTCTTGAATAGCGTCATGTCTTCAACCCCATACACTTACTAACAGAATAACTATTATACGTATAGCTTATGTAAAACGTTCATTTGTCTAGCTCAATATGGAATAAGTAAGTCTGAGTCACTAACATATAGGAAAATAGTAGATTAGAAATAAATAGAATATTTGGTTTTTTTCCTTATATTATATCTATAAAGAAAAGATCCTAGGGAGGACTTATGCGATTATGCAACAGATTAAATTTATGTACAAACAATTTTTGAGAGAACCTCTGTGGTTTAAATTACTTATCCTAACAACGTTGCTGATTTCAATTATATTTAGCAGTTCATCATTCTCGAACAATGGTTATTATCAAAGTGGCGCCAAATTAGCTGCAGCAATCTTTCTATGTGCATATGGAATCAAAATGCGAAGAAACCCTAAAATTGCCGCCATCTTCTTTATTCTAGTCGCTATATGTATTTATTTAATATGGGTCAATCTCAAGCTTGCAGGATAGTTAAAGAAACAAAACCAAAAACAACATCCTGCATACACTATATATCTACCATCAATGACTTCAAAAAAAGCTAAACGGCCGGTCCTCGGAAAACTCAGGATTCGGCCGCTATGTAAATATTCCTATATCATGTTCCACAAAAAGTTCGGTAAGGAAGCGCTGATTCTACAGGTAGAGTTGCATAAACAGCCTGTTCTGGTGAATGTGCATACGGATTAGAAAGAGCCTCAAGTAGTTGCTCCATGACACTGTAATCTCCACATTTCACTGCGGCTTCTAGAGCTTCTTCTACCCGATGATTTCGAGGAATAATCGCAGGATTACTGTTTCGCATCAACTCATGTGTTGCGTCTTTGGATTCTTGCTGCCTTCCTAGTCTCTTCTGCCACAACGTATACCACCCAGTAAATTCTGGCGTGCCAGACAGAACCGTATCCTCTACCTTATTAAAGGTTAAGGCAAGGAAAGTATTCGTATAGTCTGCTTGATACTCCTGCATTATACTTAGGAGATCTTTGATAAGCGAATCATCCTGTATCTCTTCGTTAAATATGCCAAGCTTCGCTCTCATTCCCGCAATCCAAGTATCATAATACAACGTAGCATATTCTTCTAACGCACCCTGAGCCAGTTCGATGGCTTCAGATTGATTGTCATGAAGTAATGGCACAAGGGCTTCCGCAAATCGTGTAAGATTCCAAACCCCAATATTAGGCTGATTTCCATAGGCATAACGACCTTGTCTATCAATGGAACTAAACACCGTTGCAGGATCATAGGTATCCATAAATGCGCACGGACCATAATCAATCGTTTCTCCACTAATAGCCATATTATCCGTATTCATTACCCCATGAATAAAGCCAACTAATTGCCATTTGGCAATCAACTTAGCCTGACGTTTGATGACCTCCTGAAGTAAATGAAGATAACGGTTATCATCCTCCTCAACATCTGGGTAATGCCGTTGTAATGTATACTCTGCGAGAACCCGAATATCTTCAACATTTCCCGATTGTAAAACATATTCAAAAGTACCTACGCGCAAATGACTAGCAGCCACGCGAGTAAGAATGGCACCTGGTAAATCATTTTCACGAATGACGGATTCACCTGTTGTCACCACCGCTAGGCTTCGAGTCGTAGGAATTCCAAGCCCATGCATGGCTTCGCTAATGATGTATTCACGTAGCATCGGCCCAAGTGAAGCTCGACCATCCCCTCCGCGGGAGTAAGACGTTCGACCTGAACCCTTTAGTTGTATGTCCAACCGCTCACCTTGAGGAGTTATCTGCTCACCAAGTAAAACAGCCCGCCCATCCCCTAACATCGTGAAATTCCCAAATTGATGACCTGCATAAGCCTGAGCAAGAGGTAAAGCACCCTCAGGAATTCTGTTTCCAGCAAGAACCGCAACGCCTTCTTCGCTCTGCAATGCCTTGATATTTAATGCTAAGGATGTTGCCAACTTCTCATTGAGAATAACTAGTTGTGGAGATTTTACAGGCGTTGGATCAATACGGGTAGAAAACAATTGGGGCAGACGCGCATAACTATTATCCAAGTTCCAACCTGCTTCTAATCTTCCATCTCTCTTTGTCATCGCGCATAACCTTCTTTTCGTTATTTTTTTGAATTCTATGGCATTCTATACAGCTAAGTTAAACACAAAGCCTAATTTATCGACAATACTTCTTTTACATACCCCGTTAACTCTTTCGCTGCTTTTTCGTGGGCTAATCTTCCAGGATGACTTCTTGCACCTACCGTTTCATCTGTCATATTGGGAAGTTGATAAACCGAAACCTTCTGATCTCCCGTTTTCTTAATATAAGAATCTACTCCACGGTAGATCGCTGGCATCATCGATGCACCTAGCATGCCATATGCCCATATGATATATGCCTCTTTATTATATTTTCTAAGCTTAATAAGAAATTTATCGACTGCTTCCTCAAAGGATGTTAAGTCTCCTTCATTATACGTGCCATCTTCGTTTATCGCTGTTTATACATCTTCCCTGTTACTTCATCGTTCCACTCTGGTGAAAGAAAAGCTCCCCCGTCGTTTGATCCGAGATTAACCACCACAACGTCAGGTTGCCACGACTCAAAATCATTTTCTTTTAATGCTCCTAAACTGCCAACAATTCTCCATCAAATTTCACGGCATGGATCTGTAGCGAGCAATCAGGGTCTTCACTCATCCATCTAAATACACACACCCAATACCTTCCTGCTGTCAGCATTTGTCTACTTACAGGAGCAGAGTTAATCACAATGCTAATCCAAGGCTCATAACTATCTTAATCCGCCTCTACCTCAATCCATAGTTCAGACCCCTTGCATTTAATTCAATAGCACTTTCTGTCCAAAAAAGAGCCAATGGGAAAGACACCTTGTTGTTCTACCATGAACCATTAAATTGTCGATATCAGATAAGGTCTGTACCTTTAATCTTTCATTTGTCTTCATTCGTGATTCTCCTCATTTGTTACTCCGTTTTTCGACACGAAAGGCAGCTGAAAGCTGATACGTTCAGCGTAACATCTATAGAGCGAAATAAAAAGGAGACCCCTATGTCAGAGGTCCCCCCATCCGGAATACTATTCGATTTCGGATCATCAAATATTGATTGTTTTTCTAATCGTAGATGGTATTATTTCAAGGAATCCAATAGACTCTTCAATTGCGGGTCAAGGCTCAATGCATTCATAATGATCGTTAATGCTTCCGCTCGTGTAGTACTACTCTTCGGCTTGAACTTACCGTTTCCTGTGCCATTGATAATTCCTGCTTGAGCAGCTTCCTTAATGCTCGCTGCTGCGAAGGAATTGGACAAGTCGGTGAACTCGCCTTTCGTGCTATCCTTCGAAACCGAGTCAAAGTTCAGAATGCGAGTTAGCATGAGCATCATCTCTTCCCGGGAAATAAATTGGTCTGGATGGAAGGTCGAATCTGCATAGCCTTTAATAACCCCCGCTTGAGCAAGCTTCAGAATCGCATCACTTCCCCAGTGACCTGTTATATCCGTAAACGACGAATGCGTTGCCGTTCCTGACTGGATATTAAACACTCGTACCATGAATGTCGCAAACTCGGCTCGGGTAATATTGCCGTTCGGAATAAACTCTCCTGTGCCATTTCCTTGGACGGCACCAAGCTTTACGAAAGCCAGGATGGCCTGTTCTGCCCAATGTCCTTTCGTATCTGAGAACTGCAAGGAGATTGGAGACTGATTCGCTTCTTCCAGTTTGCTCTCCAAGAATGAAATTAGCTTGGAGATATCGATGATACCGCTATTAAACACATTTGCTCCTGCAGGCGTCGGATCTACCGGCTTGGAAGGCTCAGGAGTCGTTGGCGTTGTTGGCGTTGGCGTTGCCGGAGTTGGAGTGGTTGGCGTAATCGGACCCGTTGGAGTGGTTCCCGTCACCGCAGTAAGCGAAATGGTTCCCGTGCTTACGCTCTGTCCCGCCGTTACCGTCACGGTCGCTGATCCATTGTTATAACCCACACTGCTTACGTTGACCGTCTGACTTCCTGGCGAGATGTTGGTGAGTGTGAATTCACCCAGAACATCTGTAGTGACACTAATTCCGCCGATAGATACGCTCGCTCCACTAATCGGACTATTACCAGATCCATGCACAATACCCGTTACTGTTCCTGTTGTTACCACCTCAGTAAGTGTTATCGTTCCCGTGCTAACGTTCTGTCCCGCCGTTACCGTCACAGTCGCCGATCCGTTGTTATATCCAGCGCTGCCTACAGTGATTGTCTGACTTCCTGGCGAGATGTTGGTGAGTGTGAATTCACCCAGAACATCTGTAGTGACACTAATTCCGCCGATAGATACGCTCGCTCCACTAATCGGATTGTTGCCAGGTCCATACACAATACCCGTTACCGTTCCTGTTGTTGCCACCTCAGTAAGTGTTATCGTTCCCGCGCTAACGTTCTGTCCCGCCGTTACCGTCACAGTTGCTGATTCGTTGTTATAACCCGTGCTACTTACGGTGACCGTCTGGCTTCCTGGCGCGATTTTGGTGAGTGTGAATTCACCCAGCGCATCTGTAATCACACTGATTCCGCCGATAGATACGCTCGCTCCGCTAAGAGGACTATTATTAGATCCATGCACAATACCCGTTACCGTTCCTGTTGTTGCCACCTCAGTAAGTGTTATCGTTCCCGTGCTAACGTTCTGTCCCGCCGTTACCGTCACGGTCGCCGATCCATTGTTATATCCCGCGCTGCTTACGGTGACCGTCTGACTTCCGGGCACAATGTTGGTGAGTGTGAATTCACCCTGCGCATCGGTAACGTCACTGATTCCACCGATCGATACGCTCGCTCCACTAATCGGACTATTGCCAGGTCCATATACCGCACCCGTTACCGTTCCTGTTGTTGCCACCTCAGTAAGTGTTATCGTTCCCGCGCTTACGCTCTGTCCCGCCGTTACCGTCACGGTCGCTGATTCGTTGTTATAACCCGTGCTACTTACGGTGACCGTCTGGCTTCCTGGCGCGATTTTGGTGAGTGTGAATTCACCCTCCGCATCGGTAACGTCACTGATTCCACCGATCGATACGCTCGCTCCACAAATCGGACTATTGCCAGGTCCATATACCGCACCCGTTACCGTTCCTGTTGTTACCACCTCAGTAAGTGTTATCGTTCCCGTGCTAACGTTCTGTCCCGCCGTTACCGTCACAGTCGCCGATCCGTTGTTATATCCAGCGCTGCCTACAGTGATTGTCTGACTTCCTGGCGAGATGTTGGTGAGTGTGAATTCACCCAGAACATCTGTAATCACACTGATTCCGCCGATAGATACACTTGCTCCACTAATCGGACTATTGCCAGATCCATGCACAATACCCGTTACCGTTCCTGTTGTTGCCACCTCAGTAAGTGTTATCGTTCCCGCGCTTACGCTCTGTCCCGCCGTTACCGTCACGGTCGCCGATCCATTGTTATATCCCGCGCTGCTTACGGTGACCGTCTGACTTCCGGGCGCAATGTTGGTGAGTGTGAATTCACCCTGCGCATCGGTAACGTCACTGATTCCGCCAATAGATACGCTCGCTCCGCTAATTGGACTATTGCCAGATCCATACACGACGCCTGTTACCGATCCTGTTGTTACTACCGTTACTTCGAAGGAGTCCGTAACAACCGCGCCTTGCGAATTTATAGCCGTTGCCGTAACCGTTACCGTACCCTGTGCAATCGGCGTTAGCAATAGCTGATTCCCACTCACCTGAGTTGTTAAAACCGCCGGATTACTTGAGACAGCGGTAATCGTCAAGGGCTCGCCCGCAGGATCGGTGAACGAGGAGGTAAGATCGATGCTGTACGATCCATCTGCTATATTAATCATCTTATCAGAAATCTCTTGAACCGTAGGCTGGTAGTTGCGCAAGAAGGGGTAAGTAACGCCCTCCTGAATCGCCCACACGTTAGTAAAGTCCCAACCCGCGTATGTGAGTTGACTCTTCATCTCTGTCGTAGTCTTCGGAGTACCACCGGAGTTATTATTGATCGAACCACCAACCGTGGAATCCCAGAAGGTCGCCAAGACCGTACCCGGAGACCCACCCCCAACGCTGCCGCCTGGGTCACTAGTATCAAAACGTGGATAATATTGATTCACATCATCTTTTACGGTTCCCACAAAATAACTATAGGAGATGCTGCCATCATTCGTTCCGGCAAGGCCCCCGATTCGACCATTTTCATAGAAGGCATATCCGGTTTGCCCTACGTCCACTTGAGCAAGGGAATTTTTAATTGTCGCCCCTGCTGCATTATACCCGACCAATCCACCATCCTCTCTCGAATTAGTATAATAAGTTTGAATACCAGTAACCTTAATCGTACCGGACACGTGACAATTCTCAATTTCACCCCAATTGGTTCCAGCTATGACTCCTGCTTTGCCTTGAACATTATTAAGTACTCCTGAAGCAGAAGGAATAGCAAAATCCGCATGCAGAATCCCCAGATTTTTGACGATACCTCCAGCAGCAACAGTACCGAACAATCCAATGTCCAATTTGTATTGAGTAATCTTCAGATTTTTAATATAATGGCCTGCTCCATCTAACGTTCCTGAGAAATTGCCGATCGGACTCCACTCGTAATTACTAAGATCGATGTTAGCGCCAAGCTTGTAGTGTCCGTTCTGCTTCGTATTCATATAGTACAGTTCTTCAGGCGTTGTAATGATATAGGGAGAAATGGAAGTCCCATCACCGACAGTAGGAACTACACCTACTAAAGGCGCCGCCTGAGCAGCAGTCGGAACTAGCGCGACCATCGGGCTGATGATCATCGCCGCTGACAGGGTCTTGATGACCCCTTTTTTCCATAATTGTTTCGGTTTATCTTTCTCTTCAGCGCTTATAAATCTAATCATGTCGTTGTACCGGATCAAGTGTCATTACCTTCCCTTGAATCCGGATTCCTCCTCTACTGGTTTGAATTTTTATAACGTATTTTCATTTACTTTTCAGAGAATGAATAGTCTCTCCGATCAACTCTCCGCACCTCTTGAACCATCCCTGGAATAAGAAAAGAAGTGCGGGGCGAATAGTCCGAATGAAGCACGTACAGGTGGCCGTTGCCGTTATGCCTTTCCTCCCTTCTCAGGAATACAGAGCCCCCAATTACAATTTGATCGTCCGAGAGGGATAATCCCCTTGTAAAGTGCTGGGACTCGAACACGACCTTTCCGTCTGCCTTTAACGATTGATGGGTCGAGTCGCAATGATAGCTAACGCCTTGATGAACAATTAGATTATGTGCGCAGGATGAACCCGTAACGATTCGCTCTATAACATTGAAGTTAGCGTCTACCTTCAAGATTTCACTGAGCCTTCCGGTTTTGACCGTTTGATTATGACAGACCAAATGGATGGCTCCATCGTGCTTATAGATGGAATTGATATGACCATAATTTACAGATTCCTCCTTGTCGACTAATTTGCCCAGAGGATAATATTCAACCCAACACTCTGCTTCGAAGCTCCACTTAATAATTCGATTATTCGGCGTATCGGTTATCATCAGACTGCCGTCGATCATGTCGATTTGATGGATCCATCCTGGCAGATCAGCGAATGCGATTTCTGCTTTCGTGTCCATTTCCTGATCGAAGCCTTCATTCAACTTTAAGATCCGGCCAACCTTTCCAACAGACTCATAGACATACCACGAAAGTCCATCGCGAGTGATTCCATAAAAATTACCGCGTAACAGTAACGTGAGTGCACAGTCGCGAATAAGAAATAGGCCCCTGTTGGTAGCGATCAGATACGTTCCTTCGACATCCACTTCGGAATAAATCGTTTGCCTCTTGGGCAACAGCATTTCAACCTTACGTTCACTCACTTCTATCTGCTGTGCGTTGACCATCTACTCCTCCTCCTTTCCCTTCTAGTAAATTCGGCAAAGCTTGCCCAAGCATCCATTCCCCTATTTGCCTCGTCAGATGCCGCTGCATTTCCGCGAACTGCTCATAGGCTGCGTGACGGAACATACGGATGGGATCCTCTTGTGCATACGTTTGATAGTGGACACTCCACATCAGATCCCTCAGTCTCTCCAAATGACTTATCCAATGACGATCAAGCATCTTCAAATACCGTTTGTGCCACACCGGTATGTAATGTTTAAGCCTGGGCGAATGGAGCGCTTCCTGCCAGTAGGATGGCCATCGTTCCAGATCTATTTCTTCATTTAATGAACTAGGCCGCATATCAGATTTGATATACTCTACAACATGTTGGTTCAGAATGGATCT
Organism: Paenibacillus sp. DS2015; assembly: GCF_050433705.1. Taxonomy (NCBI): domain Bacteria; kingdom Bacillati; phylum Bacillota; class Bacilli; order Caryophanales; family Paenibacillaceae; genus Paenibacillus; species Paenibacillus sp. DS2015. The sequence continues at coordinate 269,167 of NZ_JBNPWS010000004.1, forward strand.
GAGTGAGCCTCTCTGCCACAGCTCGTTCCGATGGGTATAGATCAGTTGACGTTGCTCGCCCACGATCAAGTCGATGCGTGCTAGATAAGTACGCATCTCTTGCCCGCGATTCTCTGCTCGACATTGGGCTTGCCTAAAGAGGAGCTCAGGTCTCTTGCGATGCATATCATTCTCGTTCACGTATCGAAGGATAAGCTCATCTTCCAAAGACACAATGAACTTTGAACGCCCGGGTTCACCCTGTCGTCCCGCTCTTCCGCGCAGCTGATCGTCGACCCGTCTGCTCTCGTGGCGTTCCGTACCGATGACATAGAGCCCTCCTAATTCCGCTACCCCTTGTCCAATCCGAATATCCGTCCCTCTTCCGGCCATATTGGTGGCGACTGTAACCGCCCCATTCTGTCCAGCATTCGCAATAATCTCCGCTTCCTCCCATTCGTTCTTCGCATTCAATAGCCGGAATGGAATCGCCTCTCGCTCTAATTTATGAGCCAGCTCTTCCGATTGCGCGATCGTCATCGTGCCGATTAAGACGGGCTGACCAACCTGATGACAGCCTTTGATTTCCCGGAGAACGGCTTCCCATTTCTCACCCTTCGATGGACAGATGAGATCGCGCTCATCCTGCCGTCGCACCGGCTTTGCCGTCGGAATAGCGGAGATTGCTAATCCATATTGGCGTCCGACTTCTTCTCCGTCCGTCTTGATCGTTCCCGTCATCCCGCTTACGCGTTCATACAACGCTAAGTATTGTTGAACCGAAATCTCTCCCAGTACGCTATTCTCCATGGATAGAGGAATTCTCTCCTTTGATTCAATCGCTTGGTGCAGACCCTCGTTGAATAGACGCCCTTCTAACACTCTTCCAGTAAATGAATCGATAATCTTCATCTGTTGATCTTCGACGATATAATCAGAGTCTCGTTTCATGATGAAATGTGCCTGCAGACTCTGATCCAATATATGTAAGACATGCGCATTCGCAAGATCAAATAAATGACCGATACCGAGCGCTCTCTCTGCCCGTTCAATACCTGAATCGGTTAAGCTTACCTGCTTCGTCTTGTAATCCAAATCATAGTCATCATTGATTTGGAAATTGCAGACCAAATCGGAGCAAATCGCATACCATTCCGATGGTTCCTTGTTCCGGTCGGCAATAATCAACGGTGTCTTCCCTTCGTCGATCATTATGCTGTCCGCTTCGTCCACTATCGCATAAGGTAAAGCTCGCTGTACCCTTTGCCTGCCGTCATAAACAAGATGATCTCTTAAATAATCGAACCCAAATTCGTTAAAGATACCATAGGTAATCGCTTGCTGATATACTTGTTTCTTCGATTCCACATCAATACCGCTTCCATTCAACCCGACGCTTAAACCTAACATTTCGTATACAGACTTCATATGCTTGTAATCGCGCTCAGCCAGGTAGGCATTAGACGTCATCACATGTACGCCTTTGTTCTGAAGAGCATACCAACTCGCCGGCAACGCCACGGTTACAGTCTTGCCTTCTCCCGTTGCCATCTCTACGATATGCCCCTGTGCCATTCTGAGGCCCCCGGTGAGCTGTACATCATGCAACTCAAAGCCGTGTACCCGTCTTACTGCTTCCTTCACGGCAGCGAACAACCGGTACATCCGATCTTCATCGTTTAATGTCATTGGGGCGTTCTCACGTAATTGACTAACGAAATGGCTAAGCTCCTCGTCTCGGACATGCTGTAGTGCATCACCATATTGTGTGATTAGGTTCAAATACCCACTCGAATTCGCTCGATTCCAGAACCTTCTTGTTAAATTTCCGGAGAGTCCCATATGCCCATCCCCCCAGATACCTCTCTAATTTGCATGGGTGATTTGTATTGAATGATCTTCGACACGCATTCATCTAAGGAGAGCTTATCTGTCTCCAAGATCACATCTGGACGAATAGGCTCTTCATAAGGAGAATCGATACCCGTAAAATGCTTAATTTGTCCGGCTCTCGCTTGTTTATAGAGGCCTTTCGGATCTCGCTTCTCACACACTTCCAAAGGGCATTGAACATAAACTTCCATGTAGGAATCCCCGATGAGAGAACGGACCTTATCACGTGTGGAGCGGTATGGAGAGATCGAGGCTACGATCACATTCAGGTTCGCATCAAGTAGAATCTTGCCAATCTCGCCAATTCTTCTACCTACTTCCAACCGATCCTCTTCTCTGAATTGAAGATCCTGATTAATTCCTTTCCTTAGAACATCTCCGTCCAAAATATAAGAATTTTCAATAAGCGGTCTCAATGCCTCCGCAAGCGTTGATTTACCTGAACCAGACAGCCCTGTTAGCCATATCATTTGACTCATTGATATATACCTCTTCCTGCTAGATTCTATTGTTAAAAGGGTCACTCTTTAGTGACCTGTTCACCCACCATTAGAATGACCCTCATCTTAATATGACTTTACTCATCTCTTGAGCATTGCTCTACTAACAAATACATTAGCTATATCTAATATAAATAGCATTTTTTACGTATGATAGTGACTGTTGTCATCAATATTGTCATGTGACAAATTGGAATAAAATGTTTTATTATGCTCTATTTTGTACAACTTTATCACTTTTCCTTTGTTAAAAACATCCCCCGTTTGGGGGGGGGGGGTATAGATAAATGGAGAATATTTCTTGCTCACTTGGATTCCGATTCTCCTGTTTAAGGGTAAGGATTATGTATAGATGACCTCATATATACACAAAGCCACTCCTTTCAATTTCGAATGGAGTGGCTTTGATAGATCCAAAGAATTAACTATAGAGCCTTTCTTTTCCGTTTAGACCAAGCGTCTGCGCTGTTGAAGTATGAATTTCTTGCAGAAGCTCTGGATTTTCCTCTAGTGACAGCCCATAGGACGGAATCATTTCTTTTATTTTCGGTTCCCACTCTTTCACATGTTGCGGGAAACATTTTTCTATTAACTCAAGCATCACGTGAACGGCAGTAGAAGCACCCGGAGAAGCACCAAGTAATGCAGCTATCGAGCCATCAGCAGCAGTAACAAGTTCCGTACCAAATTGGAGTGTTCCTTTACCACCAACTTCAGTATCTTTGATAACTTGGACACGTTGGCCCGCTGCCATGATATCCCAATCCTCGGTTTTGGCATTGGGAATAAACTCTCGCAACTCTTCCATACGCTTTTCATTTGATAACATAACTTGCTCGATCAGGTATTTGGTCAATCCCATCTCTTTAACCCCTGCCGCTAACATCGTGATGATATTATTCGGTTTTACGGAACCTATCAAATCTAAATTTGAACCTGTTTTTAAGAACTTGGGTGAGAATCCGGCAAACGGTCCGAACAGTAATGATTTTTTGTTATCGATATATCTTGTATCAAGATGCGGAACAGACATTGGCGGTGCACCCACCTTAGCTTTACCGTATACTTTTGCATGATGCTGCGCTATCACTTCCGGATTGTTACACACCATAAATAGTCCACTTACCGGGAATCCTCCAATGTGTTTGGATTCAGGAATACCCGTTTTTTGTAGTAAAGGTAGACTTGCGCCCCCACCGCCGATAAAGATGAATTTTGCCGTATGATATTCGATTTTACCGCTATCGATATTATTTACTTTCACTTCCCACGAGCCGTCGCTAGCACGTTTAATATCCTTAACACTATGCTTGTAGTTTATCTCGACGTTTTTACTCTTTAAGTGGTCAAACAAAATACGTGTTAAAGTCCCAAAATTGACATCCGTTCCAGAGTCGATTTTTGTAGCGGCTATCGGTTCATTCGATGTACGGCCTTCCATGATCAGCGGAATCCATTCCTTCAGTTTCTCAGGGTCATCAGAAAATTCCATCCCTTGAAACAGGGGATTGTTTGACAGCGCTTCAAATCGTTTTTTCAGAAAAGCAACATTTTTCTCCTCTTGTACTAAACTCATATGAGGTATTTGCATAATAAAGTCCTGCGGATCACTTATCAGCTTGCTGTTTACAAGATAAGACCATAACTGTTTGGAAAGTTGAAACTGTTCATTAATTTTTATAGCTTTGCTAATGTCTATAGATCCATCAGATTTTTCGGATGTATAGTTAAGCTCACACAGTGCAGAATGCCCCGTACCCGCATTATTCCATTCGTTAGAGCTTTCTTCTCCTGCATTTGTGAGCTTCTCAAACACTTTAATTTCCCATTCTGGTGCTAGTTCTTTCAGTAATGATCCCAATGTCGCGCTCATCACTCCGGCACCAATTAAGATAACGTCTGTTTTTTTTGGACTGTTGCTCATTATGACCTTCCTTATCCCTTATATTTGCAAAAATATGTAGGCGCTCCTGCTTAGGTGAAACAAGAACCCCAGCGCGACCTAGGAACACAACGTTTCTGTCTCAATTATAAGCATATCATAATCTGTTGTAAGCATATCATAATCTATTATAATTATTTTCAGATTAAAATATCTACTATTATCTAATAATTTCAAAGGAATGATTCGTCTGGAATCCTCAATGGAGCTCAAAAAATAGTCCACTTTGTAAGCTAGTATTGCCCTAGAAGACCCTTCTTCATGGCTATTTTCTCGCAGCGTTGAAAAACAACGAGCCCTAAAATCAAATATACCAGCGAATTTAATAATAAGACCCCGTAATCTGACAATGGCAATTGTGTCAACGTCAGGTCCTCTATCATCACCGTTCTGACCATATTCACTCCTTTGACGAATGGGGCGAATGCTAGAAACGGAGCTACAGTTAACGGAACAAATACAAGCCCCATCAACACAAATTGAAAAATCTGTAAAAACGCTTCAATTTGCTTCACAATAATAGCTAACCCAGCAATCATAAAGCTAATACCTACCATACTTATCATCGTAACTACAATGATGGGGATCGTTGTCATGGGATTAAGACTCAACCACTGTCCAGAGGTTAGCATCGCACCAAAAAGCAAGAAAACCATAATAACAGACTGTAAGCCAAATTGCCCAATGATCCGCGTAAGCATGATTTTCCACACACCCATGGGAGACATATATATTTGTTCTAACGTTCCACGCGTCGCTTCTGTTATCACCGAAAATCCAATAAAGTTCATCGTCATCATCGTTAAGCTCCAAAAGACTACACTTACAATTGAATATTGAACATTCGTATCAAAACTGGCTGGATCACCTATGAACATAATTCCAAAAAATGCAGCCAGAAATATAATATAAAAAGTGAATACTAACGCAATAGTATTCGGTAGATAACGTTTCATCTCAATATATTCCTTACGAAAATTAGCATTGAACAAATGGAGCCATTTCATGGGTCTTCCCTCCCTTAACAATCTGAATAAACACTTGTTCAAAGTCGATGGTTATACGATCAATACTTTCCACCATCGTTCCTTCCTCTTTCAGAACGTCGAACAACTCGTAGATGTCCTGACTGTGCTCTAAATTCACATCCACGATAGTTTCATGTGGGCTTGCTTTATAAGTACTTAGAGGGAATCTACTCAACAGTTTACTCTCCTGTTCTACGCTTAACTTTTCACCCAACTTTATTGAATATGCCCTTGTTTCAAATAACTTAAGTAAATTCTCCACCCTGTCGTCAATCACAACTTCACCTTTATTTATGATAATGGCACGGTCACATAACTCCTGAACGACGGGCATGTCATGTGAACTAATAATAATCGTGCGTTTTTCTTCTTTAACTATCGTTTTTAAAATGTTACGTAATTCATAACTAACCTCAACATCCAAACCGAGCGTTGGCTCATCCAGCAAGATGACATCTGTATTAGCTAATAGTGCTACAGCGATTGCCAGCTTTTGCTGCATCCCCCGAGATAATCCATTGACAAGCTCATTCTCCTTTTCCTTAAGGTTGAATTGCTCTAATAATTTATCCACTTGATAGGCGACTTGCTTCCGAGAGCAACCCCGATTACCCGCGAAATATTCTAGGTTTTCCCGGACAGTAAGACGCCAATATAGATTTCGGTTCCCTTCTAATACAGCACTAATATGCTCTAGAGCTTTGAGTCTCTTCTTACAAATATCTAAGCCATTAATATATATAGAACCAGCATCCGATTCCAACAAACCACAGAGCATCTTTATCGTTGATGTTTTCCCAGCACCATTGGGCCCTAATAAACCGAGAACCTCTCCACGATTCACATCAAAAGAAACATCACGAACGGCATGTATCTTCTCTTTCGTTTTTCTTTTCCCATACACCTTGCTAATACCCCGTACTTCTATAATTTTCTCCACCCTATAACCATCCTCTCCCGTACGATATAAAAAGTGATTCAATTGATTTATCTATTTATTTTATTCTAGTATCTGAATTTAATTAACGGGCTTCAGATGGATACTTTCTCCGTCTGAGGAAGGAGATTTGTATTGGTTGTGTTTGTACAAGTAACGACGAAAAACCCCATCTCTTTGAGATGTGGCTGGAATCCTATTTATATTTGCTTAAGCTTGCATACACACCCTAATCATTTAATCCCTCTCCATTGAGAATTTTCTGCGTATATTTTTCAACCCTTGAAGCTCGAGTTTTGGATTGTTTGGCTTCAGATAAATAATGAATGTATGCTCTTTGCCGTCCAGGCGTCAATGCTTCAAAAGCAGTTTTCAATGCAGGGATTTCATCGAATTTATTTTGAAGTTCTTCAGGGATGGTGAATGCTTCATTCTTTTTAAAATCCACTTTCAACCCGGCTTTTTCAACGTCCATGGCTTCATGAATATAGGCTTTCAAGATCGTTTCCATTTCAGCTATTTCTAGAACATTAGTGAACCGAATCTGGCGCCCCGCTTGTACCTTCTCCGTTTGTTGGATTAGAATGCCCTGGGGATCCTGTAACAAGGCACCTTTGACAAACAGAAGCGCACAGTATTCTTTAAAGCCATGTATTAAAACGATGTTTCCTTTCTGAAACGTGTAACAAGGAACACCCCACTTCAATTCTTCGGTCAGCTGACAGTCAAGAATGGTCATTCTCAATTTCTCGAATTCTTCCTGCCACTTTTCGGCTTTACTGAAAAAAAAAAAAAACTCAACCTTAGGATTCATACTACTATTTGTCATCTGGGCCCCCCCTCTTCATCATCATAATATTGTGTCTATACCCTCATCAACTAATTGCTTTACGATATTTGAACATCTCACCAGTCCTGAATAAATTGTCTCCCATCATTTTACCATAGACAAACCTCATGTATTGATCATGCTGTTATCTTGGTTATTTTTCCCCTTTTTGCTTCTAATAGAATACAGAATGAATAATAAAATAAACCACAACGGGGTACACAATAGCGCCGGACGGGTCTCTCCAGCGAACAACATAATGATGAGAATCGCAGCAAACAACGTTAAGACCACATAATTAATGGCCGGCGTGAACGGTGCTTTGAATTTGGATTTAGCCTGTAAGTCCGGACGGGTTTTCTTATACTTAATATGGCATATAAGTACAATGCCCCATACCCATATGAAACAAATGGCGCTTATCGTTGTCACGATTCCAAAGGCCTGCTCCGGAATGAGTTTACTCAAAAGAGCACCCACGGATATGACAAACGTAGAAATAAATAATGAGTTCGCTGGTACATGATTTTTATTCAGTTTGCCAAAATGAGGGGACGCTTGGTCCTTCCTACTCAAGTTAAATAGAATCCGGCTTGTCGAGAACATCCCGCTATTGCAGGCGGAAGCGGCTGAGGTTAATACAACGAAATTAATAATCCCCGCAGCAATTGGAATCCCTACTAGAGTAAAGGTTCTCACGAATGGACTTTCTGCAGGACTGAGCTGCGTCCACGGGTTAATGCACAGCAGGACGAAAAGAGCACCAACATAGAAAAATAGAATCCGCAGAGGAATTTTATTAATTGCAGATGGGATATTTTTTTCTGGATTCGCTGTTTCCGCTGCCGATACACCCACTAATTCCACACCAACATAAGCGAATACAACCATTTGAAAGGAAAGTAAGAAACCTGAAACGCCGTTCGGAAAAATGCCCCCGTGTTCCCAGAGGTTTCGTATCGTCACCGATCCTGCATCCGTCTTAAAACCCATAACCAGTAAAACGATCCCAAGGCCAATCAAGGCGAGAATCGTGACTACTTTGATTAATGCAAACCAAAACTCGAGTTCTCCAAAACTCTTGACGGTCAATAGATTAAGTCCTAACAAAATGACTAGACAGGCGATGGCAGGGACCCATTGCGGGATATCAAACCAATACTGCACATATACGCCAACGGCAATGACATCAGCCATAGCGGTCATGATCCAGCAAAACCAATAGGTCCAACCCGTGATGAATGCAACCCGAGATCCAAGGTAGTCTTCTGCGATATCCGTAAACGATTGATAACCCGCTTTAGATAATAGGAGTTCTCCTAGTGCTCTCATCACAAAAAACACTGCGATGCCCACAATTAAATACGTGATCATGATGGATGGGCCTGCCTTTTCTATCGCCTTGCCCGATCCCAGGAATAATCCTGTACCAATGGTTCCGCCGATAGCAATAAGTTGAACATGCCGATTAGCCAGCTCTCTCTTTAATTCTGGTTGTGCCATACTTAGTTCCCCCTTATGAATACACTAATATAAAAAAAAGAGATTGGATGTCATCCAATCTCCCAGTTCATAAGAATATCAAATATATATTTGCCCTGATAATGGCGATCAGCATAACAAATACATATTCAGTACTCTTCTGTCCTTTTGCCTGAGATTGTGAACCCTTCGGCGCCGCGGAATTCCCGCGGTCTCTCCAGAAGCTGCTCCTGCTATAGTGTGACCCATAGCAATCATAGCTTGTGATTTATGAAGTTAATTAAACGGTGATACTGTTGTGATATTCTACCATATTACTTGGATGTGAGTATATGATCAGTGATAATAGTCTCTTTGTATTGTACGGCAATGATTGACTAACATCTTACATGTTTTCGTTTGAAGCCGAGCTTCCCTCTATCTGCCACCTTTTGAATATTAACCGAAGCGTTCAAGAACTTGCCTTTTGCGCTACCGGGATTGACTTCCACCGGGCCAACTTCCTCCACGATCTCGACCGCCTTATCATGAAGCGGCAGATAGGATACTCCCACAGTGTACATGAAATTGTTCATCGCGTATTTCGTGCGTTCAGGGGCATCATGAATCGTATTTTTTACAAGTTCCAACATATCAGCTATTTTCCCTTCGGAAAATTCACTGTCCGGACGATTTCCAATTAGCCAGCAGTAACAGTTCCAGCCCGCAGACATTTTGAGTTCTTCCCCGCTTGCGAGCCACTTATCGGATACTTCTTGCGCAATATCTGTTTCTGCCAAAGTTACTGCCACCACAAAATCTGATAACATATAAAAATATGCCCCATCGATCCAGCGTTCAAAATCTGCCTCAGTCATGGCTTTCGGGTCCGCGATCACTCCGGCAAAATACATGGCGTCGTAATTCCCTGTAGCATAAAGCTGCTCGGCCAATGGTTGATTGCGTTTGATTTTCCTAAAGATGGGCTTCATCTCACCTGTAGCCACGCCAAACAGCGGTTCGTGCGCACCATTGGATTGGTATATCTTCTTGGTGCGTTCCTTGCCAAGAGCTTCAAGCTCTTGCATGACCATTTCTAGATTCATTGTTCGCACTCCCTTTTTTAATGCTTTTCGTTAGGGATTAAGCCATCTTTACTTGAATATATCATAAAACCGCAAGGTTCATACGGTAAGCCCCGGTAGCTATATTGTATTTTGAAGTCACCCCTAAAAGTTAGACAAGGTTATATAATTAGGCGACTTGTTGGGTCATTTGGCTTCTCAGCCTGGAAGTTGCGTTCTAATATGTTCGGTGTGATTTTGCCAATCGTTCCTTTATATGAACGATATTTCTTCATACGTACCAAGCACTTTAATTCCAATACCTTTCAAACGTTGTACCTTTTTATGATTCACATGGTGCCCACGATTCAGTAACTCGTCGCGAATGCGACGATAACCATAACCCCCTCATGCTCCTCATAAATCGCTTGAATAACGTCTTTTAGCTCCTTATCTCTATCTGGCATACCAAAACATTTTTACCACGTAATAATACGTGCTACGAGGGATATCTGCTAGCTGTTGGAGTGCTTTCACCGAAAACTCGTTCCTTAGTTCATAGACTACTTGAGCTTTGTCTTGTTTGTACAGACCCTACTACTAACGTTTGATTCTTCCGTTTATTAGATTTTTTTCAAGGATGAGCCCCCTTTTTCTTTGGTTGTGTGGCGTCCATTCCATGTAATTCTAAGCATCTTCGCCAGCTTAAAATGGTACTATGACCATATTCGCAGCCGTTTCTCTAACAGACATCCCGAATTGGTTCATATAATTAAGTACGTCTAGTTTAATCTGTGCAGGGTATGATGTATTGCCCTTTTTAAAAGCTTCTTGCTCATATTCTCTTATCCAATTTGAAAAGACAGAATGATGTAGCCCTATGGATTTTGCGTTTCTTTTCAAACTGTCTGATCCCTTTTGGTAACGTACAATGGCTTGGATTTTGTCATCTGTACTGTACCTGGTCATAAAAAAACTGCACCTCCAATAGTTAGATGGTGTCTAACAATTGGGGAGCAGTTCATAATAAGGTGGTTTATTAAACTAGCGTTATCCGATACTTGAATCATTATCAGCTTGTGATTCACAGCACAAATTTCTCAAGAGCAACAGCAACACCATCGTTATCATTTGATTCGGTAATGTGTTTCGCACAATTTTTCAGCTCAATTATCGCGTTTTCCATAGCGATCGGAAATCCGCACTTATGGAATATTCCTAAATCGTTAAAGTCATCCCCGAATACCATTACATTTTCTGACTTCACCCCGATATCATTAAGCACCCATTGCACAGCTTCTTCCTTTGAGGCTGATTTTTGCATGATTTGAATCAATACTCCTCCATCGGTTGCGATTACGTTCACATGGTCGCCGAATTGCTCGATAACATCCCTCCATGTGCTGTAATCATGAACCAATATTTTGGTTGGGGATAGTGAACTAATAAAATCCTTATTAACAACCGCCGGTTTAGGATCATTTGAACGGATGCCGAAATGACCAAGTTGCGAGTCGGGAATTGGTGTACACGTATACCATGAGTCATTGACCTCGTATGAAATTATCGATTGAGGTGCATGTAATTCGATGAAATTGTTAATCTGTTGGCTAATCTCCATTGGAATACTAATGTGCCGCTGAGTTTGCTTAGACTTGCATGTTATTAGAGCACCATTGTAATAAACCAAGTAGTCTACAAAAGGAAAATTGTTTACAAATTGATTAGCCGCTCTAGGCGGTCGCGCCGTGGCAACAATAATATGAATTCCAGAATCAAAACATCTTTTAACAGTCTGATAATTTCTAGGTGATATGGATTTGTCACTACCGAGCAATGTTCCGTCCAAGTCTAATACAATTGCCTTTATGTCCGACATCTTTATCTCTCCTCGCAAGTAATTCTTCCAATAATATCCTAAATTCAGGAGAGATGCTAGACTCACTATTAAATTAATCTGAGCCTATGATTTAGTATCCTGCCCGTTACTCAACTTTTCCAGATTAACCTGGTCGAATTTGGTGGACAGCCAAAAGTAGAGGGTGGTTTTCGAGGTGAAAACAAGCAAAATATCGCAATGTAGACTTCTAAAACCACGCCAGTAAAGATTTCAGAGTGTTCCATAGTGTACAAAAACGTAGTCTTTTCCACTCATCCCTGCTTCAAGGCGGTGGCGATCACAAAATGACCGAACAAGAATATACTTATTCGGTCATTTTGTGTTAAATAGTTAACCAATGTCGCTCATTATTAAGGCACTCTCCGATTCACCACTATTTGTGATACGGTTCACCGCGATGTCCGTAACGGCAAGTTACTTTTGAGCATCAAGTATAAACATCGATGCATCTTGTCCCATGAATATTTTACTTCCGGTATAAAAAGTTTTGGATTGAGTATTCTCATACCCAATTTTCGTCATCATGTCGGTTAATTCATCTTGATGGAATCCGTTATGAACAATATCTGAAACGATATTTTCATTTTTATTACAATCTACGATAAGCAAATATCCTCCTTCATTGAGAACATCAAATAATCTTGATAAAACGAATTCATAATCATCAATATGAAGTAGAACCTGAGACATAAAAATACAGTCTGCACGTAAATCCGATAAACCTTCCCTTTCAAAATCAAAGCATAATGTATCTGCATTCTGAATATTGAAATCGGAAATTTTATGCTTAATTTGATTAATCATGTTTGATGATGTATCCAGAAAGAGCATGGAATGAAAATCGTTTAGCAAGTTCATACCGAGAAGACCAGTTCCACACCCAAAATCGATAGCACTCTTACTTTTAGCGTCAACTAAATATTCACGAATGGCATCTGATGATACCGACCCAAGATAGAAGACATCTAGGTGGCTGTTCCATTCTGCCTATTCAAAGAATAAGAAAGAGGTCTTAAAAATCCGTGTCGCGTGTTGCCTTTACTCCCTAAAATACAAAACGAGCCTTAGAAGCGATTCTAATATGATACAATGACATGATAAGATAACGACAGTCCGAGGAGGTCAGAGCGTGGAAAATAACTCAAATAGAACCGATGAGAAATCTTTGCATGTTTCCGAGGATGAACAAGACATCGAGACGGATATGGAGGACGAATGGGACGAATGGGACGAAGATGAACAATCCGAGTCTCCTCCTGTCGCTCAGAGAAAGTGGATCAGGAATACCATTATTTTCCTGCTCGTGGCCGCTCTAATCGGAAATACATTGGCGTTCTGGCCGCAAATTTACAACACGACGACGCTGCCCTTCTTATTCAAATCTAAGGAGCTATCCAACCAGGAAGAAATCCAAGGCTATAAAGAGGCGGTTGTCTCGGTCAGCTCGGACAAAGGCAAAGGCACGGGCTTCCACATTTCGGGTGGATATATTGTGACAAACTTTCATGTGATCGATGACAACGCTTATACCTTAGTTAAATTCCCGGACAATGATCGGGTATACAAAGCGGAGTTGGCGGGGAGCGACCCTGATCTGGATATTGCCCTATTGAAGGTGGACATGGGCGGTCAAGAGCTTCCTTTCATTGAAATCGAGCGGGAGAAGCAGCAGTGGGAACCGGGGGAACACGTCTACGTTATCGGGAATCCGCTTTATTTCACGCAAATCGCCAATGAAGGAAAAATACTAGGCATGGTACCGGTTCAAGGCCGAGAAAAACCGGCGATGGCCCTTGATGCACCCGTATTTAATGGCAATAGCGGTTCTCCAGTCATCAACGAGTATGGCAAAGCCATTGCCGTTATTTACGCCACAGCGGAGATCTCGCATCAAGATAAGATTGTTCAGGCCGGTTTGGCCGTACCGCTTGACGACCTGGACAACCTGCTGCGAGACCTGATGCCGTAAATCCGAATTACCCCTGGTGAAACAGTTTAAAGTAAATGGTTCCAATTTATTGTCCATAAACAGCAATAGCAATAGCAATAGCAATAGCAATCAAATAGTGTGATAAAAATAAATTAAGCAAGGTAATTGAGTTACCAATGAAATTAGCATTCACCTTTTTGCTGACTATTCTTTTTCGGCAAAATACATATCGATTAGATACAGCGTTCTTTCTTTTGTTAATTTAATACGAACTTCTAGTACCATCCAAACGCCCACAGGATCGGGCATACGGAAAAGCAATTTGTGGTTCCAACGCGGATTGAAGTATTTCTGTACTTTCATCATACTTCTCTTCTAATTGGGTTCTCATGGCGTCTATTTGCTCGAGTGGAAGATCGTCTTTTAAGTGATATGCGTACGTCACCGTGCCGCCTGAAATAGAAGTCGAAATCTTTACTTCCATATAGTACCCAAGATCTGATCGTATCTTCCGAATATTGTTTTCTTCCTGAACGATGAGCGTTTCACTAAGATCAGCAGGGATTGAAGTTGCTCGGTTAATCCCCTTAATTTGTACTGTATCAACCTTAAAGGAATCGTCATCGGAGTCAAATACTCCTCTTACACCTGTTAATTCAGTATCATCAATTATTTCCGGTGTTGACTCTAACGATGCTGATTCTATTGCTGAGCTATTTATTGTTGAATTTCCTTGGTTATTTGATCCACACCCTGTTAATATTAGCCCCAATATTAACACTGACGATGTTGCATTAATTAAAAGCTTTCTCATTCTTGTTAGGAACATGCGATTTATATCATATTTCAGATGTCAAGAAACGACAAAAACCGGCATGTTTGCTGTTTAATTGACATGACACTACAGCACTCACAATTGAGATACGTTCATTACATTTAAACTGTCACAATTAATTCAGTACCATCAAAATTAGGCACTTCACATGTGTGGGGTGCCTAATTTTTACAATCCGTCTGTTATTTTCAGCAGGAAAATCTGGCGCTGAACCACTTATTGGACGTTGAGGATCACTTTCTAGACACTTGTTGTGGGACTCCCGCCTAATATTGTCACAAGCTCTTTCACTAAACCTTAATTGCTTTCCAGCAAGCTTCAAGAGTCTGCTGAATCTGATATTCATCTAAAGAATATTTACCTGCCAGATAGCCTTTTATAACGGAGTTGACCATTCCAGTGACGAGTTGGCAACATAATATGATATCCATTTCCCGAATAACACCCTCTTTTTGTCCCAGTTCAATGATTGAGAAAATTTCGATAGCCGAGGGATCTAGCCTATTCCTCAATTCTTCGGAGATATAGGGTGACTCGCAATAATTCTCAATAAACGAAAGTTCCTTGGGATAGCTGAGTGCATAATCCACCATGCTTTTTAGAATACCTTTTATTCTTTCATAGACAGTCAGACTGGGATCATTCCCGATCATAACTGAATCTCCCATATGCGTACGAGCATTCATAAATAGCTCACTAACCAGTTCCTCTTTGCTTTTATAATAATTATAAAAGGTGCTAGAACCCACATTTGCCCTCTTAAAAATTTTTGAAAAGGTAACGGATTGCAGGCCCTCTTCAATAATTAAATCAAGAGTTGCAACCAAAATGTCTTCACGTTTACTCATTTTGCACCCCATCAAGGAATATTTTTTCTAATTAATTATATAACTCGATTAATACCTCGTCAATTATTGGAATTATTATTCTATTAAAATAGCGATTTAAGTTTAATTACAGCTATAAATAGCAAATAATCAATTAATATAGAATATTTTTTCTGATTCCATTGACTTTTTTATGTTAAATGCCTATAGTGAATTGGAATAAACATTCCAATGTAATTATTGGTAACAGCTAAAAACTATAATTGTTTATACAGGAGGCTTTAACAATGGTCGATTACAAAGGCAAGGTGGCACTGGTTACCGGTGCTTCAGCAGGAATAGGCAAGGCATATGCTAAGGAACTGGCTGCTATAGGCTGCCATGTGATTGTGGTAGCGCGTTCGAAGGACAAATTAGAGATGCTGGCGAAGGAATTATCATCTAAATATGGTATAAAGGCATATGCCTTACCAGCCGATTTATCCAAAACAGGTGCGGCGCGACTGTTGGCTGAACAAATTGCGGAGCTTAACCTGAACGTCAACATTCTTATCAATAATGCAGGTTTCGGTACCCACGGTCGTTTCGAGGAGATTTCAAGTGAGCGGGAACAGGAAATGATTAGCCTGAATGTAGCCTCACTCGTGGATATGACCCATCAATTTTTGCCCTACATGCAGCAGCAAAAGAATGGAATTATTGTTAATGTAGCTTCCCTTGGCTCCTTTCAGTCAATCCCCTATATGGCTACTTATGCAGCTACCAAAGCGTTTGTTCTTTCGTTCACTGAGTCAATCTTTGCAGAAAACCGCCACCTTGGAGTGCGCGTCCTTGCATTATGTCCGGGAACGACCAAGACGGAATTTTTCGATGTGATTGGTACAACGGAAATGCCAGGAGGAATTAACGGCACTCCCGAGTCAGTTGTGAAAGCTGGCTTCCGAGGGATCGAGAAAGGGCGAAGCTATATCATAGATGGAACCTCTAATTATTGGCTGGCTCAAAGCCCTCGCTTTCTCACACGAAAACTCACGGCCATCATAACCGAGCGAATGACGCGTCCAGCTTCATCTAAGACTGCCGCTTCAATACCAGCTTCGAGCAAAACCAAATAAGAGGCTCAAACGAAGGAAAATCTTGTAATGTTCCATTAATATTATTTCTAGGAGGTTGATTGGATGATATCCAAAGACATAACAAAAAGAACCCTTGGACGTGAGGGATTAGAGGTTTCAGTATTAGGACTTGGAACTATGATGATGCCGAATAACGAGGAATCGGTTCGCGTAATTCATGAGGCGCTGGATATCGGCGTCACGATGTTTGACACAGCGGATATTTATGGTGAATTTGCGCAGCAGAGGTTCGGAGAAAACGAGAAGTTGGTAGGGAGGGCGCTTAAGGACAGACGTGATAAAGCGGTGATTGCCACGAAATTTGGTGTAACACATACCCAGGGACCCAAAGGTGATCGGGCGTATATCAAAAAATCCGTAGATGCTAGTCTTTATCATCTAGGATTGGATTACATCGACCTCTATTATCAACACCGCTACGATCCGAATACCCCTATTGAAGAAACCATTGGAACGATGGCTGAGTTGGTCAAAGATGGGAAAATTCGTTATATCGGTCTATCCGAAGCCCCTACTGATATCATCCGTCGTGCTCACGCCATTCATCCTAGTACTGCAGTAGAAACGGAGTATTCCTTATGGAGTAGAGAAGTGGAAGATGAAGTACTTCCGGTTCTCTACTCCATAAGGAATTGGTTTTGTACCTTATAGCCCGCTGGGACGGGGATTCCTGACAGGACAAATTAAAAAGTTTGAAGATTTGGCAGAGGATGATTATAGACGAAATTATGAACGGTTCCAAGGCGATAACTTCATTAAAAATGTGGAAGTTGCAACGCTGATTGAAGAGATGGCTGCAAAAAAAATGTGTACATCTGCTCAACTTGCATTGGCGTGGTTGCTCGCCCAAGGAGACTTCATTGTGCCAATTCCCGGTACAACGCGAATAGACCGGGTGAAGGAGAACCTTGGCGCTCTGCAGGTTCAACTTACTCCAGCGGATTTCGAAGAAATTGAACGTATCTCTCCAAAAGGCTTCGCTGCTGGGGGACGTTTCTAAATTTACAGAAGCTATTCACCTGCTAACATTGCTTATCAAAAAAACTCCTAGATAGGAGTTTTTTTGATTTTTACGTGCAGAAGTTTAACCTTCGTTCTATTCTTCTATTGAAGAAGTTTAGCTATACGATTATCCGTCTTCAATGAACGGATGATAAGGCTTAATGCTTCAGCGCGGGTAGCTTTATTATCCGGTGCGAACTGATCCATGCTTATGCCATGAATGAGACCTGCGGCTGTTGCATCTTCAATGGTTTTCTGAGCCCAGTACCCATTTGTAATATCCGCAAATAATGGAGTCGCCCCCCCTTGATTCAATGATGTTAAATCCAAGATCCGGGAAATAATCGTTAACATTTCAGCGCGGGTAATTTCTTGATTGGGCTTGAATGTTCCATCTTGATAGCCGCTTAGGATTCCGTTAGATGCCAATATTTCGATATCTGCCTTGGCCCAGTTCGTCTGGGCTATGTCGCTAAAAAAGGCCCTTTTATCGTCTGCCTCTAAGTGGAAGGCTCTTACGATCATGGCGCTGAATTCTGCACGGGATACTGTAGCATTCGGCTTGAAGCTACCATCCTTATAGCCTGCAACGATTTGAAGGCGCGATGCCAATCCAATATCGCCCGATGCCCAATGCAAGGCAGTATCTCCGAAGGTCACCTTCGTATTCTTATTTGCTTCCAGCGATTCTTTTATAGTAGCAGATAGCTGTTCAACATTCTTTACGACCGCCGAAGAAAAAGAGCTCTTTGGTGCTGGTGCTGGTGCTGGTGCTGGTGCTGGTGCTGGTGCTGGTGCTGGTGCTGGTGCTGGTGCTGGTGCTGGTGCTGGTGCTGGTGCTGGTGTTGGTGTTGGTGTTGGTGCTGGTGCTGGTGTTGGTGCTGGTGCTGGTGCTGGTGTTGGTGTTGGTGCTGGTGCTGGTGTTGGTGTTGGTGTTGGAATGACAGGCGCCAGGTTCCGGGTAACCATCACTACATACCGTTGCTGGCTTTCATCCTCAGCAGTAACTACAGCTTTAATAATATTCTCGCCTACCTGTAGAGTAATTGGGTTATTTACAGGGGCATCATTCAGCAGTAGAGCAGCCGTTGCATGACTTTCATCTGTCGTATAAGTGACCGTCGTCTCATTAACTTCGTAAGGCACCGTTACCGTATACATATATTCGTTGGATTTGAACAATGGGGTCAACATCATACCGCTTAATTCCAGCAATCGGAGCGAATTATTGTCGCTATATATAAGCTCTTTCTTCACGACTGACAGTTCGAATGTTTTAGTAAGTGATTGATAATTATTGCTTTGTACCGTCGCTGTCAGATTCACCTTGGTATCCACTTCAGGACGATATACGATCCCTGTCAATGAGACAATATCCAGATGGTCACTTGTCCATGATACGGTAGTATCATTAGACCCTGAAGTCGGCAACGATAGATTCTGGCTAACGTGCTGGGCCGTATCTCCGGAGGCAAATCCAATTTCTAATAATTTAGTAGCCTGAATAATTCCTGCGCTATCAAAAATTAATGTAGGACCTGATTCTAGAGTGAGAGGTATAGATGAGAAGCTACTTAGATTGTCGGACTCGATGCTGAAGGTGACATGTCCATCGACCGTGTAAGAAGAGATGCCTTCTTTTACATAAGATAGATCTCCGCCGTCTGTATTGTAGAACGTGGTATTGGAATCAGAAGAATGGGCAAAAATTTCTGTTTGACCCGTCACGAGTTCCCCATCGGTTCCATACACGTCAAATGTAACACTAAAGAAACCTGAAGAATCGATATCGGGTATTGGCGTATTCTGGACGGCATAAGCTGCAGGGGTAGCGGGTCTTTGGGTATCTTCGACGGTTAGATTAACAATATTAGGGAGCCCGTATCCATGGTCCGGAACCCAGCTTATATCCCCGTCGCTTACATAGCCGCCAACGATTGTTTTCTCAGCAGAGGTCGGTACGGTGATTTGTGTTGATCCAGATGGAGTTGATGTGGTTGCTACTTCTCCATTCGAATATCTTACGTACACTTGCTCTGAATCCTGTAAGGTATTTTGACCTATCAGGTTAAATTCTACTGAGGCACGATTCGTTACCACGCACCCGCTTAACATGGACAACATCAGAACAGAAACCATAACTACACTGTAAATAGAATAATGCTTCATAGGTTTTATCTTCCTCTTTCTACTAATCTTGATAGCTTGAGTTGCTTCAGAGACAAGTATACTCCTCCCTAATGACAGCAAAATGACAAACTCCCGCGACCCAAAGAGCCCCTTAGAAGAGAGCCCCATAAATTCCCCAGCTTAATAAGACAGCTGTAAGTTTTAGAGCTTCATCATTTAGTTCGTCATTTTGCTAGAAACCATAATTAAAATTAACTAACAATACTTCTGACAGTACTTTTTCCAATAAGTCATATATATCTTCAACATGATAATAAAAAGTTGCGCGATTAATCATAGCTTCTGTAGTTATATCCTTAACAGTAATCTCCTTGAGCTCCTTTTTCCCTGAAAGCTCAATGAATGCATCCATAATTAATTTGCGGGTACATAAAACTCGGGGGTCCGTCTTGGCAAAGGCGTTTTCTGATTTAGCAAAAAGCATCAACGAAGAAGATGGATTCCTATGGAAAATATGGGCAGAAAGTCCCGAAACCAATGAAGCCGGCGGAATTTATATGTTATGGTTCCCCCCGATTAATCCTCACCTCACCTGCGAATCCAATAACAAGCTCAAACCACTTTTACGCTACACCTTTATACCAGCACTCCAAAGTGTCGTCTGTGGATCAGGAAGGAACACTTGAAGACTATTCTGCATCTAATCTGCGAATCCGACTTCAGCCCTCACTCCCTTGTCCACCTCACTCTTTTGAGATACAATTTGGTGACTTACTTATTGAAAGGATGACACCATTGTGAACCGTTCTCGTGTTGCTGATCTGAGTCTGCTTCTTGTAGCTATGATGTGGGGGTCTACCTTTCTCATCGTTCAGCACGCTGTTAGGATACTCCCGCCGCTAGCGTTTAACGGAATCCGATTTCTTGGGGCAGCTTTGCTTCTGGCGATCATGACTACTCTGTTCTATCGGCGAGAATGGAAGGAACTACGTTTAGGAATGTTAGGACATGCTAGTCTGCTAGGTTTATTATTATTTCTAGGATATGCGTTCCAGACTGTGGGGCTACTATATACCACGACATCTAACGCTGGATTCATTACCGGCATGTCGGTCATCCTTGTACCTTTTCTAGCTCTTTTTCTGCTACGACATCCTATTTCTCGTTACACCTGGTTAAGTGCCTTACTTGCAGTTGCAGGATTATATTTATTAGCATTTGCGGGTTCTTCTTTAACCCTAAATCGAGGAGATTCTCTCGTATTTCTATGCGCTATCGCCTTTGCGTTACATGTCGTATATATGGCGATCTATGCTCCCAAATATCCGGCACTCTTACTGGCTACACTCCAGATGACGGTTGTAGGCTTGCTCAGTCTAGGATCATCCCTATTATTTGAAGAGATTGGCCCGATCCATCAGCTTACAGACAGTCTACTTCAACCCGAGGTGTTATGGGCTTTAGTCATATCTATTGGACCTACAAGTGCTTTGGCTTTCTGGATTCAGACAGTCTGTCAGAAATTCACTTCCCCCTCTCGGGTAGCTATTATATTTACAATGGAGCCTGTGTTTGCAGCAATTACAGGTGTGTTATTTGGAGGAGAAGTACTAGGTATAACAGCTATGATTGGATGCTTATGTATTCTTACAGGCATGATTATGGCAGAATTGAAATCTTCACCAACCACATGAACACCGATGTAGGGTACAATAGACTTAGACACTATTAGATACAATAAGGAGAGAAATTCATGTACAAACTGATTGCTATCGATATTGACGACACATTGATTAACGACGATAAGGAAGTATTGCCTTCCACACAAACAGCCCTCGAACAAGCTGTGGCGAAAGATGTTATTGTTACACTTGCTACTGGACGTGCTTATGCTTCTGCGAAGAACCTAGCGCGACAAACGGGTCTAAACGTTCCGATCATAACCTATCAAGGTGCGTTAATTAAGAATCTTTTGGATGAAAAAGTGCTATACGAACGTTTCGTACCTCAAGATGCTGCGCATAAACTATTTGATTACTGTATTGAACATGATCTACATGTGCAGGTATATATTGATGATAAACTGTATGCAAGAGAAGAGAATCAGAAATTAATCGATTATTGTACCCTTAATGGAACACCTTATTATATTGAACCCGACTTAGCCAAAATGGTAGCGCAACCCACACCCAAAATGTTGATTATCGACGATCCTGCTTATCTGGATGAGATCGCACCCATTCTACGTGAATTGCTCGGTGATGAAGTTCATATTACGAAGTCCAAACCACACTTCTTAGAAATTATGCATCACGAAGGTACGAAGGGTCATGCCCTAACTTTCTTGGCTGATCATTTTCATTGTGACCTCTCGGAGACGATCGCTATTGGCGACTCTTGGAATGACCATGAAATGCTTGAAGCTGCGGGTCTAGGTGTAGCCATGGGGAACGCCATTGATGCACTGAAAGAAATTGCAGACTATGTTACCTTAAGTAACAATGAAGATGGTATTAAGCAAGTTATTGAGAAGTTCGTATTAAACGTAGAGTAACAGAATGTGACAAGCACTAGAGGCTGTCCCGTAAGTGAAGTGCACCCTAATGAGGACGCGACTAACCATTGGAGGTGTAGTTCACTGGCTTGGGGCAATGTCATTAAGTTAATTTCAAAGACAAGAGCGAAAATAAAAATGGAATCTGAAACGGCATGGGGAAAAGTCCTGTGCCGTTTGTTTTTTGTGC